>DASQMQ010000131.1:0-7913 GCA_035645455.1 Pseudonocardia sp. | reverse complement strand
TCCACTGAGCGAAGTCGGCCGCGGACTCGCCGTGCGGGGGTGGACGGCCGTCGGTCGTCCCTGTGCTGCGGTGCCTACCAGGGCATGAGTGGACCGCAGTCGCTGCGGACGGCGCGGTTCAGCGGCTCGCGACGAGGTCGGCGAGCCGGTGCAGGAGGGTCCGCCCGGCTGCGCGCTTCTCGGCGTCCTGACCAGGCGTGTCCTGAACGTTACGCGCACCCGAACCCGCACCAGGGGCAAAAGTGGATCTTCTTCGCGCCATGACTGCTGTTCAGGGGTGGGGCGGGTGGGGTTCGAACCCACGACCTGACGGATTATGAGTCCGCTGCTCTGACCAGCTGAGCTACCGCCCCCGACAGCTCAGGGTATCCAGCCCGTCGCACCATCCCGCCAGGGCTCCCCGCAGCTCCCCCGGCCTCGTGGGCGGGATCGCCGGTCGCCGGACGTCCCCGCTCACCCCGCGCCCACCCCCACCTCGGGCAGCGCCATCGACCCCAGCACGCGCAGCGGACCGCTCCGCGCGGCCAGCAACCGCCGCCGCAGGCCGGCGGGCAGCCGGGTGACCAGCGACGTCAACGGGGCGGTCAGCGCCACCTGCGCCCGCGACCGCGGGACCAGGGTCTTCATCACCGCCGGCCCGATCTCCCGGCTGCTCACCACCAGCTCGCGCATGGCGTGCTCGTATCCCCGCAACCCGGCGGCGTGGTCGTCCGGGTGGGCGGCGAGCTGGTGGGCCAGCACGTACGCCCCGACCGCGGCGATCGTCGTGCCGCCGCCGACGGCCGGTCCCGGCGAGTAGCCGGCGTCACCGACCAGGGTGACCCGTCCGCGGGTCCAGCTGTCCATCCGGATCTGGCTGATCGAGTCCAGGTAGAAGTCGGCGGCGTGGTCGGCGGCGTCGAGCAGCCGCGGCACCTCCCAGCCGTCGGTGGCGAAGACCCGGCGCAGCAGCCACCGCTGGGCCTCGACGTCGCGGTGGTCCGGGGCGACGTCGGGGCCGGCCCGGAACAGGAAGACCGCCCGGGCCTCGCCGGTCTGCCACACCGGGTACAGCCCGGCCAGCCGGTCGACCGCGTTGTGCAGGAGCATCCGGCCGGGTTCGAGGTCCGCTCCGGGCAGGGTGAACGCGGCCAGGTAGCCGCCGAGGAACCGGCTGAACCGCGACTCCGCGCCGAAGGCCAGCCCGCGCACCCCGGAGTGCAGCCCGTCCGCACCGACCACCAGGTCGAACCGGCGGGGCGGGCCGTGCTCGAAGGTGACGTCGACGCCGTCGGGGTCCTGGTCGAGGGTGTGGATCGCGTCGCCGAACAGGTGCTCGACGTCGTCGCGCACCGCGCCGTGCAGGATGCCCGCCAGCTCGCCGCGCATGATCTCGACGTGCCGGTCCTCGGTCAACCCGGCCACCAGGTCGGCCATCCGGACGTCGGTGTACCGGCCGCCGGCCCGCACGATGCGGATCTCGTCGGTGCGCGTGCGGGCGGCCTCGACCGGGTCCAGCAGGCCCATCCGGTCCACCACCTCGACGGCCGGACCGAACAGGTCGACCGCGTGGCCGCCGGTGCCCAGCCGCACCCGGGGGGTCCGCTCGACCACCGTCGGGGTGAAGCCCAGCCGGCTCAGCCAGTAGGCCAGCACCGGCCCGGCCACGCTCGCCCCCGATATCAGCACCGTCCGGCCCATGGCTCCTCCTTTGTTTACTGATCGGAAGGTAAGCAAACTCCTCGGGTCCCGTCAAGGGCTTACCTACCGATCGGTCGGGTTAGGGTGCGGGCATGCCGCGGCCGCGCACCAGCGACACCCGGGCCCGGATCCTCGAGGTGGCCCTGGAGCTGTTCGCCGCCCGCGGCCTGCAGCAGACCAGCCTGCGCGAGATCGCCGACCGGCTCGGCATCACCAAGCCCGCGCTCTACTACCACTTCAGTTCGCGCGACGACCTGGTGCGCAGCCTGGTCCAGCCGCTGGTCGACGACGTGGAGGCGCACCTGTCCCGGCCCGATCGGGTCGGCGCGCCGCCGCGCGAACTGCTGGGTGAGTTCTTCGACCTGACCTACCGCCACCGCGCGGTGACCAACCTGGTCGTCCGCGAACTGTCCACGCTCGGCCACCTCGACCTCGGCGCCCGGGTGATCGAGTGGCGACTGCGGCTGATGGCCCTGCTCACCGGCCCGGACCCGACCCTGGCCGCGCAGACCCGGGCGATCGTGGCGGTGGGCGGGCTCGCCGACTGCACCATCATGTTCGAGGACGTGCCCCGCGCGGAGCTGCGCACCGCCGCCCTCGACGCCGCCTGCGCCGCCCTCGGTCTGCCGCCGGGCGGGTGACCGGGTCGCGGGTCGACCTGCTCGTCCTGCGCTGGGTGCCGACCGAGCTGATCACCCGGCTGGACGAGATCGACCCCGCACGCCGTCCCGCGCGGCGCCGGCGCACGAGGCTGTGGGCCTGGTGGCCGGTGGCTGACCCCGCTCAGTCCCCCGGCTCGGCGGGCCGGACGTCGACGACCTCCGCCTCCACCACCCGGGCGCCCCCGCCGACCCGGGGCACCAGCGGCGGGAAGGTCCGCGTGGCGTAGCCGGCGATGGTCTTGGCGCCGATGCCGTCCACCGCGGCCCCGATCGGCCCGCCGACCAGCGGGATCAGCTTGGTCAGGTTGACCACGCCCTTCTCCCCCGCCTTGGTGACCAGCCGGAACCCGACCCGCCGGTTGATCTCGACGAGCAGCTTGGCGGGCAGCCGGCTCAGCGCCACCGTCGTCGACTTGTGGCCGATCTCGATGCCGGCCCTCTTCAGCGTCGTGGTGCCCGCGCTGCCCAGCAGCGACACCAGCACGGCGCTGCGGACCTCCTCGGTCGCGACGTCGTAGCCGCGCAGGTGCGCGATCCCCGCCGACATCCGGGTGGCCACGACGTAGAGCCCGGCCATGGCGGCCGGCACGGTGACCGGCAGGGCCAGCACCCCGCCCAGCCCGGTGGCGAACCCGGACACCGCGGCCAGCCGGACGTGCGTGGCGATCAACCGGCGGATCGCCTCCTCGCGGTCGCCACCGGCCCCGATCAGGTGCTCCTCGGCGACCTCGACCGCCGGCTTGAGGTGCAGCGGGGTGCCGCCCTGGATGCCGAACTCCAGGACCTGGTGGACCAGCCGCTCACCCAGCGCCGCCAGCGCGCTCTCCTCCGCCACCCCGGCAGTGTCCCAGCTCCGCCCGTCCCCCGCCGGACGCCAGGAAAGCCACCTCCCGGGCGTCAGACGTCCGGAAGGTGGCTCTCCAGGCACTCGGGTAGCGGGTGGGTCAGGAGGTGAGGGCGCCGACGCGCTTGCGGGCGTCCTTGGCCGCGCCCTCGGCCTGCTGGGCGACCTCGGCGCCGACGGCGGCCGCGCGGACCGCGACGTCGTGGCCGAGCTTGGCCGCCTGGGTGGAGACCTGCTCCACCACCGACGGCGCCTTCTTCTGCAGCTCGACGCGCTTGCGCTCGGCCGCCTTCACCAGCTCGACCTGCTTGCGCCCGGCGGCGCGCTGCAGCTCGGCACTGCGCTGCATGGCCTTCTGCTGCAGCCCGACGCTGCGCTTGGCCGCCCGCTTCTGCAGCTTGGTCCCGCGCTTCTCGGCCTTCTTGCGGGCCTTGGCCGCCCGCCGGGAGACGTCCGCGGAGATGTCGGCGACCCGGGAGGACAGCCCGGCCTTCGAGGAGCGCGAGGACGCGGCCGCGGCCGGCGCCAACCCGGCCAGGCCCGCGGCCAGCCCGGCCACGGTGCCGCCCGCGTCGCGGGCCGACCCGGTCAGCTTGTCGCCGACCTCCTGGGCCACCCCGGCGACCCGGTCGCCCGCCCCGGACGCCGCCTCGGTCAGCGCGGTGGCCTGCGCGGACGCGACGGTGGTGGCCAGCCGGGCGGCCCGCCGGCCGCGCCAGCCGAGCGAGGGCTTGCCCTCGGTGTCCGCGGCGGCGATCAGCAGGCCGCCGAGCAGGCCGAGGTTCTTCAGGAACTCGATGGTCTGCAGCTGCTTGACCTGCTCGTCGGTCTCCTCCCAGAACCGGTGCGCGGTGTAGGTGGTCGGCACCAGGGAGGCGGCCAGCGCGGTCGCGGCCAGCCGGGGGAACTTGCCCAGTGCCAGCATGGAACCGGCCGCGATCTTCACCGCGGCGTCGATCTGGACCAGGGTCTCGTCGGTCGGCCGCTGATCGATCGGGGCGACCTCGACGGCCTTGTCGACGGCGGGCGCAAGGGCGTCGAGCGCCGGCTTCGCGGCCGGGGCGTGGCCCTCCGGGGCCCGGAGGGCCTGGACGCCGCCGTAGATGAAGATCGAGGCGAGCATGGGTCTGGCGACTCGTCGAAGGAGCATGCTGCGAGCTACCCCGACCCGCAGCACCACAAACGCTGTATCGATCCACGCCGTGGTGCAAGATGCCGGGATGGCGACCGACAGGCGAGCGATCGGGCTGGACATCGGCGGGACCAAGATCGCCGGGGCGGTGGTG
This sequence comes from Pseudonocardia sp., assembly GCA_035645455.1. Taxonomy (GTDB): domain Bacteria; phylum Actinomycetota; class Actinomycetes; order Mycobacteriales; family Pseudonocardiaceae; genus Pseudonocardia. The sequence goes on along the minus strand of DASQMQ010000131.1, from coordinate 3,441 downwards.
GACGGCTGCGGTGGCGTGCTGGCCGAACTCGTCGAGCCCACCCCGGAGGAATCCGACGCGGTGGCGGTCACCGCGGTGCTGCTCGACCTGATCGGACGCCTGCGCTCCGCGCACGAGGTCGAGGCGATCGGGGTGGGCGCCGCCGGGATCGTCGAGTGGCCGGCCGGGCGGATGCTGTGGGCGCCGAACAACGAGTACCGCGACTGGCCGGTCCGCGAGCAGCTGGAGAAGGAGACCGGGCTGCCGGTCGTGGTGGACAACGACGCCAACGTGGCCGCGCTGGCCGAGGCCCGGCTCGGCCACCGCCCGGAGGGGTCCACCCGGGAGGGTCCGTACACGAACATGGTGCTGATCACCGTGGGCACCGGGATCGGCGGCGGGCTGGTGATGGACGGGCGGATCTACCGCGGCCCGACCGGCCTGGGCGCCGAACTGGGCCACATCGTGCTCAACCCGGACGGCCCCCGCTGCGGCTGCGGCAACCACGGCTGCTTCGAGGCCTACGCGTCGGGCACGGCGCTCACCCGGATGGCCCGGGAGGCCGCGTCCGACGACCCGGACGGCCTGATCGCCCGGCTCGGCGCCGAGCAGGACGAGGTGGACGGGCACGCGGTGGTCGCCGCCCTCCGGCAGGGCGACGCCACCGCCGAGGCGATCTTCGCCCGGCTGGGCCGCTGGCTCGGCGTCGGCATCGCCTCGCTGGCCAACATCTTCGAGGTCGAGGCGGTCGTCGTCGGTGGCGGCCTGGTCAAGACCGGCGAACTGCTGCTCTCCCCGGCCCGGGTGGCGGCCCGCGAGTACGCCTACGCACCGACCGCGCGCGGCGTCCCGCCGGTCGTCCCGGCGACCTTCGGCGGGGACGCCGGCAAGATCGGTGCGGCGCTGCTCGCGCTGGACCATCCCGGCCGGTAGCTCAGTAGGCTTGGGGCGTGTCACTCGTACTCGGGCCCGTCCTGCGCCACGTCGGGGAGACCACCGCCACCGTGTGGGTGCAGACCGGCGGGCCGGCGACCGTGCGCGTGCTCGGCTGCGAGGCGCGGACGTTCGAGGTGCAGGGACACCACTACGCGCTGGTCCCGGTCACCGGCCTGACCCCGGACAGCGCCACCCCGTACGAGGTGCACGTGGACGGCGAGCCGATGTGGCCGCTGCCCAGCACGCCGTTCCCGCCGAGCATGATCCGCACCAGGGGCGCCCGGACCGACACCACGATCCGGATCATCTTCGGGTCCTGCCGGTACTCGAAGGTGGCCGACCCGAAGCTCGCCGCCGAGCTGGGCATCGACGCCCTCGACGCGTACGCCGCGCGGATGCGCGACCTGGACCCCGAGCAGTGGCCCGACGCGCTGCTGCTGCTCGGCGACCAGGTCTACGCCGACGAGCTGACCCCGCAGATCCGCCGCCAGATCGCCGGGCGCCGCGACCGCGACGTCGACTGGCCCGACGACGAGATCGTCTCCTACGCCGAGTACACCGGGCTCTACCGCGGCTCCTGGTCCGACCCGGAGATCCGCTGGGTGCTGTCCACCGTGCCGACCGCGATGATCTTCGACGACCACGACGTCCGGGACGACTGGAACACCTCCGCGGTCTGGCGCCAGCAGATGGAGCAGACGCCGTGGTGGCGCGACCGGATCCGGTCCGCCCTCGCGTCCTACTGGGTCTACCAGCACGTCGGCAACCTCTCCGCCGAGGAGCTGGCCACCGACCCGGACTACCGCCGGGTGGTCGAGCACGACGGCGACGTCTGGCCGCTGCTGACCGAGCTGGCCGACCGGGCCGACGACGAGGCCGACGGCGGCAAGGGCTACCGGTTCAGCTTCCGCTGGGACCTCGGCAACAGCCGGTTCATCATGATCGACTCCCGGAACGGGCGGATCCTCGCGGACGACCAGCACCTGATGGTCGGCGACGCCGAGTTCGACTGGATCGAGGAGCAGGTCCGCGCCCCCGGCCCGGTCGACCACCTGGTGCTGGGCACCTCGGTGCCGTGGCTGCTGCCGCACGCGATCGGCGACCTGGAGACGGTCAACGAGATCGCCGCGGCCCGGCCCGGCTGGCGCGGCCGGCTGGCCGAGACCATCCGGCAGGCCGCCGACCTGGAGCACTGGGCGGCGTTCCGGGAGTCCTTCGACCGGCTCACCGCGATGATCGACGAGGCGGCCGGGCGCGGGATGGCCACGGTGACCGTGCTGTCCGGCGACGTGCACCACAGCTACGCGGCGCGCGCCCACCTGGCCTCGGAGAAGGCCGGCGCCGAGCGCGCCCCGGTCCACCAGCTGACCTGCTCGCCGGTGCACAACAAGATGGACTGGTACATCCGCCCGGGGTTCCGCGCGGCCTGGTCCCGGGTGGCCCGGTGGACCACCGAGAAGTGGGCGCTGCGCCAGGGCGCCCCGCCCAAGCCGGTGACCTGGGAGCGGGTGGCCGGGCCGTACTTCGGCAACACCATCGCCACCCTGGACATCGACGGGCGCAGCGCGGAGGCCGTGTTCGAGCAGCCGGTGTCGGCGTCGTCGCTGGTGGAGCGGGCCCGGCTGGAGCTGGCCCGGGCCGAGCACGTCGACCCCGCGGAGTCCCGGGAGCGTGCCGAGGAGAAGGCCCGATGACCGCACCGTCGGCGATCGCCGGCCAGACCGTCGTGCTGCGCCCGACCGCGCCGGCGCACGTGCCGGTGTTCCTGGAGATCCTCACCCACGCCGAGATCGCCACGTGGTGGGGCGGCTACGACCTGGAACGGGTGCGCCGCGAGCTGCTCGGCCCGCACGGGTTCGCGATCGAGCTGGCCGGCGAGCCGGTCGGGCTGATCATCTACCGGGAGGAGCCGGACCCGGACCACCGGCACGCCGCGATGGACCTCGCCCTGCACCCCGACCAGCACGGGCAGGGCCTGGGCTGCGACGCGATGCGGGCGATGACGCGGTACCTGTTCGAGGCCCGCGGGCACCACCGGGTGGCGATCGACCCGGCCGCGGACAACGCGCGGGCCATCCGCAGCTGCGAGCGGGCGGGCTTCCGCCGGGTCGGGGTGATGCGCCGCTACGAGCGCTCCGCCGACGGCCACTGGCACGATGCCGTGCTCATGGACCTGCTCCGCGAGGACTTCTGACCGGAGGTCCGACGGCCAGCGCGGCGAGCCCGTCGACGAGCAGCTCCAGGCCGAAGGCGAAGCGCTGGCCACCGTCCCCGGTGCCCATCTCCGGGGCCAGTGCGGCCATGGTCGCCAGCCGGTCGGCCGGAACCGCGGCGAGGAACAGAACCGTGCTGTGGCTGACCGCCGGGCTGGCCGTCCTCACCGCGGTGCTGGCCCGGCTGCTCCCCCGGCGCGCCCGCCGAGCTGAGACTCAGAACGAGGTGCGCTCCAGGAACGTGGTCCAGACCGACGCGTCGCCGAGGACCTCGATGCGGGGGGCGTCGGCCGGAAGGCGGCGGGTTGTCGCC
>DASQMQ010000130.1:0-1654 GCA_035645455.1 Pseudonocardia sp. | reverse complement strand
ACCTCGAACACCGCCCGCGCGGTGTCCTCGACCCGCCACGACGACCGCGGCGATCTCGATCGGGTTGCCGTCCCGGTCGTCGACCTCCAGGGCGTCGCTCCCGTGGTCGCGGATCCGGGTGGAGACCTCGCGCCGGCTGGTGAACGGGTGAGGGGACGTCCGGCGGGTCAGAGCCGCTCGGCGGCCCGGTCGACCCGGCGGTGGAACTGCTCGCCGGCCCGGCCGCCGAGCGCGGCGGCGACCGCGGTCACCAGCAGCACGGCGACCAGGGCGATCACCCCGGCCACGGTCAGCGTGGACGGGTCGCCCGGCACGGCCGGCAGCCGCAGGCCCGCCAGCACGTCCGAGGTGCTGTTGGCGACGGCACCGGCGACCACGGCGAGCACCGTGACCAGCAGGCCGACCACCCAGCACAGGATGCCGTTGCGGGCGCCGTCGAAGCGGGCCAGCCGGCCGGCCACGTAGCCGCCGGTGAAGTAGGCGATCGCCAGCACGGCCAGCAGCACCGCGCCGCCGGTGAGCCCGATCGGCGCGGCGTCGGCGCCGTTCGGGTCCAGACCCATGCTGGACCCGATGGCCAGCCCGAGCGCGGTGGCGATGGTGGTGAGGATGACCGTCATCCCCACCGCGACCAGCCAGCCGAAGAACGCCGCGCCGACCTTGCGGCCACCGAACCGCTCGCGCAGCTGCGCCCGGTCGGCGTCCGCGCCGCGCCGCGCCACCGGCGTGGTGTCGCCGTCCACCGGTTCCCGGTCCGGCGCGGTGCCCCGCCCGGTCCGCCGCTCGCCGTCGAGCGGGGTGTCGGTCCGCTCCGGCGACCCCGGGCTCGCGCCGTGCGCGTCCTTCCCGGTCCGCCGTCCGAACCAGCGCGTCCGGCCCGCGTCCTGCTGTGCCTCGGTCATGTCCCGCACCTTCCGGCCGGTGTGTCGGTCGCCACCCGCGTTCCCGATCCGCAGACCCGGAAAACGGTGTCGCACAACCCCGGTCACCCGTTCGGACCCGCACCCGGCGCGGCATGGGACGATGGGCAGGACGCGCAGCCGAGCGCTACCCGCCGCCTCGAATGGATCCGTGGATACCGAGTGAGTTCGTTCGCCGACCAGACGTTCACCCCGCCGGAGCTGATCCGGAACTTCTGCATCATCGCCCACATCGACCACGGCAAGTCCACCCTCGCCGACCGGATGCTGCAGCTCACCGGCGTGGTCGAGGGGCGCGCGATGCGGGCCCAGTACCTGGACCGGATGGACATCGAGCGCGAGCGCGGGATCACCATCAAGGCGCAGAACGTCCGGCTGCCGTGGCGGGCGGACGGCCGTGACCACGTGCTGCACCTGATCGACACCCCCGGCCACGTCGACTTCACCTACGAGGTCAGCCGGGCGCTGGAGGCCTGCGAGGGCGCGATCCTGCTGGTCGACGCGGCGCAGGGGATCGAGGCGCAGACCCTGGCCAACCTGTACCTGGCCCTGGAGAACGACCTCACCATCATCCCGGTGCTGAACAAGATCGACCTTCCGGCGGCCGACCCGGACCGGTACGCCGCGGAGATCGCGCACATCATCGGCTGCGAGCCCGACGACGTGCTGCGGGTCAGCGCCAAGACCGGGGTGGGCGTGCGCGAACTGCTGGACCGGGTGGTCGAGCAGGTCCC
>DASQMQ010000129.1:0-3018 GCA_035645455.1 Pseudonocardia sp. | reverse complement strand
CCTCCCCGGGCTCGGCCGAGGCCGCGATGGGGTGGTCGGTCTCCTCGTGGTGGGCGCGAGCGTGTCGTCCGGGTGAGGAGTCGCAGCACCCGACGTGGCCGCAACTCAGGTACACCCGCAGGTGCACCCAGGTCTCCCCGGCGCGCAGGCACGCCAGGCAGGCGCCCGACTGCGGCAGCACCGGCCGCACGGCCGGGCCGTGCGGGCAGCCGGAGTCGTCGGGCCAGCGCACGTCCACGAGCCGGGTGGTGTCGGCCCACGTCCGCCCGACCAGCGCCGGGGCGGGCGCGGTGGTCATGCCGAGCCGGTCCAGCACGGTGCGCACCAGCCGGGCGCGGGTGGCCAGCCCCGGGTCGACGACGTGGTCCACGCCGGTCGCGGCCAGCTCCTCCAGGTCGGCGGCGTCGCTCGGCCGGACGACCACGGGCGCCGTGGTGAGGCTGCGGACGACCGCGGCGGCCCGGGTGACCTCCTCGGAGGTGTCCTCGGCGATCACCACGAGCCGCGCCCCCGGCACACCGGCCTCGGTCAGCACGTGGGCGTGGCGCGCGTCGCCGCGCACCACCGCGATGCCGGCGGCCTCGGCCTCGCCCGCGCCGCCCGGGTCGAGCGTCGTCATCACCACGTCGACGCCGCGCGCCCGCAGCTCGACGGCGAGCGCCACCGACGCCTCGCCGTGGCCGACGAGGACCACGTGGTCGTGCGGGGCGTCCTCCAGCGGTGGTGCCGACTCCGGCGCGGTGGGAGCGCGGCGGGGTCCGGCCGCCGCGAGGCGGCGCCCGGCCACGGCCAGCAGCGGCGTCGCGATCATGAGCAGGACGGTCGTGGCGACGAACACCTGCGCCCCGTCCGCACCGAGCGCCGCTGGGCTGAGGCCGACGGCGGCCCCGGCGGTGAGCAGCACGAAGGAGAACTCCCCGACCTGACCGAGCAGCAGTCCGGTACCCGCGGCGGCGCGCCAGCCGACGCGCAGCGGGAGCAGCGCGAGCGTGGTCGTCACCGTCTTGATCAGCAGCACCGCCGCGGCGGCGGCCAGCACGAGGGGCAGGTTCGCCATGAGGAAGCCGAGGTCGAGCAGCATGCCGACGGAGACGAAGAACACCGCGGAGAACATGATCTGCAGTGGCAGCACCTCGGCCAGGGCGTGCGTGCTCTGCCGGCTCTCGCTGACGATCAGCCCGGCGAGGAACGCGCCCAGGGACACGCTCACCCCGGCGAGCGCGGTGAGTACGGCGGTGCCGAGGCAGATCGCGATGACCGCCAGCAGGAACACCTCGGGCGAGCAGAGCGCCGCGACCCGCTCCAGCAGCGGCGGCATCACCCGTCGCGCCACCACGAGGACCACGGCGATGACCAGGACGGCGACGCCCAGCGCGCGCAGCAGGTCCAGCGGGCCGCCGCCCGAACCGGTGCCCAGCACGGGGACGACCAGCACCATCGCGACCACGGCGAGGTCCTGGAAGATCAGCACGGCCAGGGCGAGGCGACCGCGGACGCTGTTGGTCTCGCCGGCGTCGGACACCAGCTTGAGCACGATCGCGGTGGAGGACAGCGCGATGAGGAACCCGGTGAACACCCCGGTGCCCAGGTCGCCGCCGAGCACCGCGACCAGGCCGATCCCGGCGAGCGTCGCGAGCAGGACCTGCGCGCCACCGCCCACCACGATCCAGCGCCACACCCGGGCGAGGCGGCCGAGGGAGAACTCGATGCCGATGGTGAACAGCAGCAGGATCACACCGACCTCGGCGACGGCCTGCACAGCGCCCTCGCCCGCCACCAGGCCGAGCTGGAAGGGGCCGATCAGCACGCCGGCGAGCAGGAACCCGACGATCGGCACCACCCGCAGCCGCACGCTCAGGTACCCCACCGCGGCAGCGGCGATCACCAGCGCCGCGGAGGTCCCGAGGTACCCGGGCACGCCCGCCTCGGCGGCGAGCACGACTGCAACGTCCACGACGTCTCCTCCAGCGTCCGCGCCTGTCGGGGTCGGCGGTGGGTTCACGCTACGACGGGCGCGAGCCGGGCTGTGACGGCGGTCAGCTCGTCGAGGACCGCGGCGGCCTGGCGGTCGGCGCCGTCGCTGGCCACGAGCGTGCCGGTGTCGTCGAACGCGGCGTAGGCGTTGGCCAGGATGACCTGGTGGCGCAGGGGGAACATGCTGAGTTCGACGACGACCTGGCGCAGCTGCTCCACGGCCCGGACGCCGCCGCCCGGTCCGCCGTAGCCGACGAACCCGACGGGCTTGCCGTTCCACTCGCGGTAGAGGTGGTCCAGGGCGTTCTTGAGCACGGCGGGGTAGCCGTGGTTGTACTCGGGGGTGACGAGCACGTAGCCGTCGGCTTCGGCGACCTTGGCGGCCCAGGCCCGGGTGCGGGGGTCGGGCGAGGGTGCGTAGGCGGGGGGGACCGGCGAGTCGAAGAAGGGCAGGGGCCAGTCGACGAGGTCGACCAGCTCCACGCTGATGTCGTTGCGGGCACTGGCGTGGTGCATGAACCAGCCGGCGACCTTGTCGCCGTAGCGGCCCTGCCGGGTGGAGCCGAGGATGACCTGGATGTGCGGCATTCGCTCTCCTGGGGTGAGGGGTGGATCGGGAACTCCCGGGACTGACCGACGATGCGGGGGCGCCGGCGGGACGGGCGGCTCGGAGCCGGTCGCGGCCGCGCTTCGTTGAGGACGGCCAGGCTCATGACGTGCCAGCGGACCTCGGCCCCGCGCGCGGCGGCGGCCTCCCGCAGCCACCGGCTGGCCGCCCAGGCGAACGGGCACCCGGGGTCGAACCAGAAGTGGGCCAGGTGGTGGTCGTGTTCTCGGTGGTCTCACTGCGGGCCCCTCGTCCCGGACGCGGCCGGGCCCGGTGGTGTGGCCGGTGGTGTGGCCGGTGGTGTGGCGGATGGTGTGGCGGTGAGCTCGGCGGGGCTCGGTGCGGGCAGCGCGGCGGCCACGGCGACGGCGGGGTCGGGCGGCGACGGCGGGACCCGACCCGGCGCGGCCAGGGCGACGAGCGCCGCGACCGCGGCG
>DASQMQ010000128.1:0-10015 GCA_035645455.1 Pseudonocardia sp. | reverse complement strand
GGACGGCGGAGGCGAACAGGGTGGCCGACGAGCTGGACTTCGTCGCTCGCGCCGGGGAGATCACCACACAGCCACCGCTGCTGCTGGTCAGCGGGGAACGCGACCATCCCGCGCTGCGCGCTGATGCCGCCGCCCTGGTCGCTGCGCTCCGCGAGCGGTACCGACGCCCGGACGACGTCGAGCTGGTCATCGTGCCCGATCTGGCACACCCGTTGGCCGAGGAGCCGGGTCTGGAACCGGCACCGCAGCTGCCCGCGACCAGCACAGCTGACGAGGTCCTGACACGGTGGTTCCTCCGGCGGCTTCCGCCGAGCTGAGCCCCGCCCGCGTCGCCAGGTTCCAGGTGGTGATCTCCTCGCGGCGGGGGTTCATCCCGGCCTGGCTGCGTCGGGCGCACTTCAACAACCTCACCCGCTGGGTGGAGACCGTGCGGAGGCCCGGTACCCCTGGTCTCCACTTCCACGACCTCCGCCACGCCGGCAATCACCTCGCCGCACAGACGGGCGCGAGCACCCGGGAGCTGATGGCCCGGATGGGGCACGACGACATGCGCGCGGCCCTGATCTACCAGCGCGCCACGAGCGAGGCGGACCGGCGGATCGCGGCCGGCACCGACGTGCCGATGGCCCACCGCGGCCCGACTGAGTGGCCCACCGATGGCCCGCAGGGCTGATCGCCCCTCCACGACGAAGGCCCAGCTCCGATGTGGACACCGACTGAGCTGGGCCTTCGTCTATGGAGCGGATGACGGGAATCGAACCCGCGTATTCAGCTTGGGAAGCTGATGTTCTACCATTGAACTACATCCGCAGTGCGTGACCAGAGCCTAGCATCTGACGCAGCGTGATCAAACGGCCTCCTCCCGTTCCCCCAAGAGGGTGGTAGTGGGCTCCACCGACCGAGGGTTGGGACACAACCTCGACGGCGGGTCGCCCCACGGTTCACACTGGCCCGACCCGCAAGGCCCGCTCCCCGGCCGTAAGGACCGAGTATGACCGAGTTCGACCCGCAGCTGGGTTCGCTCCCGGTTCAGGATCACGACCACGACGTGCTCCTCATCGCCGGCAGTCGTCCGGAGGTCGCGCGCCTCGCCCCCGTCGCCACCGCGTTCGCCGACGCCGACCGGATCCGGGCCCTCACCGTGGCCTCCGGTCCGGACGCGATGACCGTGCACGAGACGTTCGAGGCGCTCGGCGTGCCGGCCGAGATCACCCGCATGCCCGGCCCGCTGACCGGGCCGCACCCGGCCGCGGTGGCGGCGATGCTGATGACCAACCTCGACGAGCTGATGGTCGACCTCGACCCCTCCGCGGTGATGGTCTACGGCGGCGGGATGACCGCGGCGGTGGCCGCCCAGGTGGCGTTCTGGCGGCAGATCCCGGTGGTGCACCTGCAGTCCGGCACGGCCACCGACGACCTGCTGTGCCCGTTCCCGCAGGAGGCCAACCGGCGGATCATCGGCCAGCTCGCCTCGCTGTTCCTGACCACCAGCGGAGCGGTGGGCGCCACCGTCGGGCCGAACGCGATCGCGGTCGGCGACACCATGGCGTCCAACCCGCAGGCGGCCGACCTGCGCATCGCCCGGCTGGTCCGGCGGGTGCGCGCGGACCTGCCCCGGCTCGTGCTGGTCGGCCTGGACCGCCCGGACTCGCTCGGCGTGCTGGCCGGCCTGCCCGACCTGCTCGACCACGAGCCGGACGTCGAGGTCGTCCTGTACGGCGCGCTGGCCGCGCACGGCGCCGCCTACCCGCTGCTGCACAACAAGCGGGCCACCGTGGTGCGCGACCTCCCGCTGGCCGACCTGGTCCGGCTGCTCGCGGCCAGTTGCGTGCTGGTCTCCGACGACCCCGACCTGGTCACCGACGCGCCCGGGCTGGGCACGCCGGCCGTGCTGGTCGACGGCCCGCACGTGCAGGAGCCCGGCGACTCGATCCGCAGCATCCTCAGCCCGGCGGTGATGACCACCGTCCGCCAGGTGCTCGCCGCCACCGCCTGCGAGTCGCCGGAACCGTCCGACGGGCTGGAGGCCGTCCGCGTCGAGCAGGCGGTGGCCTGGATGTTCGGGCTCACCTCCTCGCCGCTGCTGCCGGTGGTCGAGCCGGAGCCGCTGATCGACCCGGAGCGGACCACCTCGGAGAACGACTCCACCTCCGAGGGCTGACCGGCGCCGGCCGGTGCCGCGCCCTTAGGGTGAGGCCGTGCTGCTCTCCGACGGGGACCTCCGCAAGGAGCTCGACTCCGGGCGCCTGGCCCTGGACCCCTGGGACCCGGCGATGCTGCAGCCGTCCAGCGTGGACGTCCGGCTGGACCGCTTCTTCCGGGTGTTCCAGAACTCCCGCTACACCCACATCGACCCGGCCCAGCAGCAGGACGAGCTGACCTCGCCGGTGGAGACCGCGGGCGGCGACCCGTTCGTGCTGCACCCCGGCGAGTTCGTGCTCGGCTCCACGTTCGAGGCGGTCACCCTGCCCGACGACCTCGCCGGCCGGCTGGAGGGCAAGTCCAGCCTGGGCCGGCTGGGCCTGCTCACCCACTCCACCGCGGGCTTCATCGACCCCGGGTTCACCGGCCACATCACCCTGGAGCTGTCCAACGTGGCCAACCTGCCGATCACCCTGTGGCCCGGGATGAAGATCGGCCAGCTGTGCCTGTTCCGGCTGTCCAGCCCGGCCGAGCGGCCCTACGGCAGCGACGGCGTCGGCTCCCGCTACCAGGGGCAGCGGGGGCCGACGCCGTCGCGGGCCCACCTGAACTTCCACCGGGTCGACACCCGGCGCTGACCGTCGGTCCCGTCGGATCAGGTGCGGGGGTCCCAGCGGAACGACCGCGCGGCCAGCACCGCGAACACCACCGGCCACGCCACCAGCGCGACCAGCGCCGGCACCAGCGCCGGCAGCCCGGCGGCGCCGGCGTCCCAGCCGCCGCCGACGATCCCGTACTGCGCCAGCTCGCCGATCGCCGCACCGGGGACGGCGACCAGCACCTGCCACCAGCCCCCGGCCGGGACCACGACCACCGCGATCGCCGCGCCCAGGACCACGAACACCAGCGGCAGGGTGGTGATCTGGGCCCGCTCCGGGGTCGTCGTGACCACCGTGGTGGCCAGCGCCGCGGTGACGGTCAGCGCGAACCCGCCGAGCACGGCCAGCACCAGCGCCAGCGGGTCGGGCGGGACGGGGACCCCCACGAAGGCGTTGAACGGCACGAACAGCAGCAGCTGCGCCAGCCCGATCACCACGCACGGCGCGATCGTCGCGACGAGCAGCCCGACGTCGGAGATCCCGCTGGTGCGCATCCGCTTGAGCACCCGGTTCTGCCGGCGCGCGACCACGGTCTGGGTGGCGGTCACGTAGACCGTCATGCCGATCACGATGGCCAGCTGCGAAGCAACGACCATCGCGAACAGCACGGGCGGGGCGCCGCGGCCCTCGCCCTGGGTGAAGGAGTAGGCGAAGAACGCGCCCATCAGCAGCGGGATGAAGACCGACGAGACCGCGACCGTCCGGTTGCGCATCAGCAGCCGGGTCTCGGTCATCGCCAGGGTCAGCACCTTGCCCACCGGGGTGCTCGTCGCCGGCTTCCGCGCCGTGTCCGGCGCCGTGTTCGTCGCTGTGCTCGTTGCTGTGCTCATCACCGCTGCTCCGTCCGGATCCCGTGGTAGATGTCGGCGAGCGAGGCCGGGGCCGCCCGCAGGTCGGGCAGCCGCACCCCTCGTTCGGCCGCCCAGGTCAGGAACGTGGTCAGGTCGCCCTGCAGGTCGTCGGTGCGCACCCGCAGCACCTCGCCGTCGTGTTCGGCGGTGCCGCGCAGCGGCGGCAGCGCGACCGGTGCGGCCACGTCCGCGGGCACGGTCGCGGAGAACGTGGCCGGCTGCGCGGCGACGATCTCGCTCAGCGTCCCGGACACCACGACCCGGCCCTCGTGCATGATCGCGACCCGGTCGGCCAGCGCCTCGGCCTCCTCCAGGTAGTGCGTGGTCAGCACGACCGTGCGGCCGGCCTCCTGCAGCTCCTGGATCGCGTCCCAGGTGCGCCGGCGGGACTCCGGGTCCAGCCCGGTGGTCGGCTCGTCCAGCACGGCCAGCTCCGGCGAGCCCCACACCGCCATGGCCAGGTCCAGCCGGCGCTTCTCGCCACCGGAGAGCTTGCTCACCGCGACGTCGCGGCGGGCGCCCAGCTCGAAGCGCTCCAGCAGCCGCTCCGGGCGGTCGGCCCGGTCGACCATGCGCTGCCACAGCCGCAGGGTCTCCCCGACGGTCAGCTCGTCGACGAAGCCGCCCTCCTGCAACTGCACGCCCATCCGGGTCCGCAGCTCGGTGCGCTGGGTCGCCGGGTCCAGGCCGAGCACCGACACGCTGCCCCCGCTGCGGGCGCCGAAGCCCTCCAGCACCTCCAGCGTGGTGGTCTTGCCGGCACCGTTCGTGCCGAGCAGGGCGAAGATCTCGCCGGTCCGCACGTCCAGGTCGATGCCGCGGACCGCTTCGAACTCCCCGTACTGCACGCGCAGGCCGCGCACCTCGATCGCGAGCCGGTCGGTCCCCGCGGCGACGCCGGGGCCGATCGTCGTTGCGGTGGTCTGTGTCATGGCGTCGAGCCTGCCCGCGCCGGTCGGGCCGCAGTAGTGCCGGCCGATCACCGTTCGGGCTGACACCGCGCGGCGTCGCCGATGACAGCTGTCATCGACCGACGGGCCCGGATACGCGACCACCGGCCGCACCCGCAGGGGGTGCGGCCGGCGGGGGTCCGGCGGCGCCGTGGTTCAGAAGCGCTCCTGCAGCCACCCGGTGACCAGGTCGAGCGCCTCCGGGGCGACGGTGGTCGCGATGGCGGCGTACTCCGTCGGCAGGCCGGTCTCGGCGGGCTGCATGAGGTGGTTCAGCCCGGGCAGGGTCACCACCGTGGCGTCCGGGTTGCCGGCCAGCAGCTCGACCGCCCGCGGCTCGCTCTGCTCCGCGGAGACCTGCAGGTCCTTGTCGCCGTAGAAGGCCAGCACCGGCACCGACAGCTCGCGCAACGCCGCCGCCGGGTCGTAGGTGACCAGCGCCCGCATGACCGGCGAGATCAGCGCGGCCACCTGCGCGTCGATCTGCTCGGGGCTCGGGCGCTGCTCGACCGGCAGGGCCGCGGCCTGCTCCTCGATCCGGGCACGGGCCAGCTCACCGGCCTGCTCGTACTCCTCGGCCCGCAGCAGCGCGACCACCTCGCGGAGGAACGCGATCTGGCCCTCGACAGCCTCCGGCGGGCTGCCCGCCTGGGCGAGCAGCAGCTCGTTCTGGCGCAGCAGCACGTCCTCGCCGGAGACCGCCGGACCGGCCATGAGCACGGTGAACGCCACCGCGCCCGGCGCCTGCCGGGCCGCCAGCGGGGCCAGGTAGCCGCCCTCGCTGTGGCCGAGCAGCCCGATCCGCGCCGGGTCGACCTCCGGGCGGGTGGCCAGGTAGGAGACCCCGGCCAGCGCGTCGGCAGCCAGCTCCTCGTAGGTGGCCTGCGCGTAGTCGCCGCCGGAGCTCCCCACGCCGCGGTCGTCGGTCCGCAGGACGGCGTACCCGGCCCGGGTGAGCGCGTCGGCGATCACCAGGAACGGCCGGTGCCCGGCCAGCGACTCGTCGCGGTCCTGGGCGCCGCTGCCGGTGATCATGACGACGGCGGCGAACGGGCCGGGCCCCTCCGGCAGGGTCAGCGTGCCGGCCAGGTCGATCTCCCCGCTCGGGTAGCTGACGTCCTCGCCGCGGTAGGGCACCGGGGGCTGCGGGTCCTGGGGCCGTGCGGCCGGTGCGGCCGTCCCGCGTTCGAGGCGGAACGGGAAGTCCTGCCCGGCCTGGGTGAAGGTGCCGGTGATGCCCGCCCCGTCGACGGAGACCGTGCCGTCGAAGGTGGCGGGCAGGTCGGGCACCGACGCGGTGAACCGGGTGCCCTCCACCCGGACGTCGGCCAGCGGCAGGTCGGTGATGCCCTGCACCGGCACGTCCAGGGTGCCGCCGTCGGCGGTCAGGGTGACCCCGATGTCCAGCGGGGTGCCGGGCACCTCGATCCGCCCCTGCCAGTCCCCGGTCACGTCGGTCCCTGCCGGCGGGGGCTGCGCGGAGGCCTGCTCGCCGCCGCACCCCGCCAGTAGTGCCACTCCGACCAGGACCAGGACGCCGACCAGGGCCCGCGCCGTCCGGCCGGGGCCGGGCCGCCTCCGACGGGGGCCCGTGCCCACCGCCGTTCCCGGGGGGTCTGCCGCGGTCGGGATCGCGAGCGACGGGGCGGCGGTGCTGCGAGGTGGAGCCATGGCAACCTCCTGATTGTTATGCCTCAACTATAACAAGTATCGAGCCTGGCCGACGACGGCACGCACCTGCGGGCCGACTGGAACGCCGGCGCACCCCGCCCCATCAGCCGGTTCTCCGGTCTCGGCCACCCGTTCGGCGTCCTGCCCCGCGTGCCCACCCCGGACGGGTCGGGGCTGTGGATCGGTTCGGCCGAGGGTCGCCGGGACCTCCAGGTGTCGGGTCGTGGACACCTCCGATTCCAGACCGTGACGTCGCGTCCGGGTCAAGCCCGCCCGGCGTGATTCACGCCATACCGCCGACGAGCCCAGGCGGGACGGTGCGGACCGCTGACGCGAGCCGTCCGCCGAGGTACCGGGCGGGGTGGCGCTCGCCGGCCCGGTAGAACCGGAGCCGGTTCTCCTCGTTCTCGGAGCCGTGGCCCTCGTCCTCGGCGACGAGGTGGGTGACAGCACGCCGCGGGCGCGCACCGGGGCGACGACGGTGTCCGACTCGGCCCGAACGACGCGCGGTGTGATTCCGCTCTCGTGGGCTGGACCGTGCCGCGGCGGCCGGGTGTCCCGTGGGCGTCGACGACCGGGCCGGAGGAGTCCGATGTAGACCGGCACGCCCCGACTCTGCCCCCGGGACGTCGCGGCCGGTAGGACGACTTGGTCACCGGCGGCCCTGACACCTGCCCCCACCGGTGATGACAGGTGTCATCACGGCGCCGCCGGATGGCCGGTGCTCGGCTACCGTGCGCTCGTGGACGTGTCGTCGCTGGCCGGGGCCGAGGAGCGCAAGCTGCGCGCCGCCCGCCGGTTCGGGCGCATCGGGCTGCTCATCACGCTGGCCTGGATGCTGCTGGTGCCGGCGTACGTCCTCGTCTTCGACGCGCTGGTCATCGGCCTGGACCCGGCCGCGCTCACGCCGGTCCTGCTGCTCTACGCCGTCGCCGTCGGGCTGCACCTGTGGCGGATCCGGCAGCACACCCGGTCGCTGGGCGCCGTCGCGCCGACCTGGTTCGTCCTCGCGGCCGCCGCCACCGGCCTCGCGCTGTCCCTGCTCGGCCTGGCCATCGGGTTCACCGGCTTCATGTGGGCCCTGGTCACGGGCGTGCTGCTCGGCGACATCGTGGCCGGGATGCGCGCCCGCCGCACCGCGGTCTGGATCCTGTCCGCCACCGTCGCGGTGCTCGGTCTGGGCTACCTGGTGGTGGTCGCGCGCGGCGAGCCGTTCGTCGAGATGGTGTG
This sequence comes from Pseudonocardia sp., assembly GCA_035645455.1. Taxonomy (GTDB): domain Bacteria; phylum Actinomycetota; class Actinomycetes; order Mycobacteriales; family Pseudonocardiaceae; genus Pseudonocardia. The sequence continues at coordinate 2,512 of DASQMQ010000128.1, read as the reverse complement.
GGTGCTCGCCGGGTGCGCGGCGTTCTTCGTGGCCACCATGTGGATGCTCGACGTCGAGCGGCTGTGGTGGCTCAAGGCGGTCACCGACATGGACGACGCCCGGCGCGCCGCGGCCGAACTGGCCACCGCCCGGGAGCGGTTGCGGTTGGCCGACGACCTGCACGACATCCTCGGCCACGCGCTGGAGGTGGTGGCGTTCAAGAGCGAGCTGGCCGCCCGGCTGCAGACCGTCGACCCCGACCGCGCCCGGGCCGAGATGGAGGAGGTGCAGCGGGTGGCCCGCGAGTCGCTGATCGAGGTGCGCGCCATGGTCCGCGAGACCCGGGCGACCGATCTGGTCACCGAGCTGGCCGGGGCCCGGGCGGTGCTGCAGTCGGCCGGCATCGCGCTGGTCGTCCGGGGCGATCCGGCGACCCTCGGGCCGACCGCCCGCAACGTGCTGGGCCGGGTGCTGCGCGAGGCGATGACCAACGTCCTGCGGCACGCGGAACCGAGCCACTGCACGATCGAGATCGAGGTCGCCGACGGCGACGCCCGGCTGCGCGTGGTCAACGACGGCACCCTGCCCGCGGACGGCGCGCAGGCCGGGACCGGGCTCGTCGCGCTCGGGCGCTACCTCGACGAGCACGCCGGCCACCTGGACGCCGGCCCGGCCCCGGACGGCACGTTCCGGTTGGACGCGGTGCTCCCCGGCGCGGCCCGGTGACCGCGCCGATCCGGCTGGTCCTGGCCGACGACGAGTCGCTCACCCGCGGCGCGGTGGGCACCCTGCTCGGGCTGGAGCCCGACCTGGTGGTGGTGGGCGAGGCCGGCACCGGCGACGAGGCGGTCGCCGCGATCGGCGAGCACCGGCCGGACGTGGCCGTGCTGGACGTGGAGATGCCCGGCCGGGACGGCGCCGAGGTGGCCCAGTGGGTCGCGGCGAACCAGCCGGGCACCCGCTGCATCATCCTCACCCGGCACGCCCGGCCCGGGGTGCTGCGCCGGGCACTGGCCGCCGGCGCGGCCGGGTTCGTGACCAAGAGCGCTCCGGCCACGCTGCTGGCCGACGTGATCCGCCGGGTGCACCGCGGCGGCCGCTACGTCGACCCCGACCTGGCGATGACCGCGCTGATGGCCGAGGACTGCCCGCTCACCGACCGCGAGCTGGACGTGCTGCGCAGCGCCGAAGGCGCCGGCACCGCGGCCGACATCGCCCGCCGCGTGCACCTCTCCCCGGGGACGGTGCGCAACTACCTGTCCTCGGCGATGCACAAGCTCGGCGCCGGCAGCCGGTCGGAGGCGGTCGAGCGGGCCCGCGACCACGGGTGGCTCTGACCGGCGCTGCGCCACCGGCCCCGGGATCCGGCCGGGCCCAGTACCCTCGGTCGACGATGGACCCGCGACCTGCAGATTCGCACCCGCGGTTGCCGGCGGCCCGGCCGCCGCAACCGCCGGTCCCCGCGTCCCCGCCGCCCTCCTCCTCACCGCCCCCGCCGTCCCTGCCCCCACCGCCCTCCGGAGCCACCCCGAAGCCCCCGGTCGGCCCCCGGTTCGACTGGCGCCGGTTCACCCGGTCGCCGCGCGGGACCGCCGGGGTGGTGATCGTCGCGGCGGCGCTGCTGCTCTGGCCCTTCGCCGGGTTGTCCTGGATCCCCTGGCTGGCCGGGTTCGTCGTGCTGGTGGTGCTGCGGCTGCTGCGCCTGGACAAGGTGCTGCGCAACTGGGACCTGCACCTGGCCGGGCTGGTCGTGGTGGCCGGGCTGATGCTGAGCACAACGCCGTGGGCGTGGGCGCTCTCGGCCAGCATCGGGGTGCTGATCGCCGGGCTGGTCCAGCTGCCGTGGTGGCGGCTGGCGGCGGTGGGGGTGGTGCTGTGCGCGATCTCGGGGATCGGCTTCGGGTACTCGTCCTATCAGGATCTGCAGGAGGCGGTGGCCGCGAACCGGGCCGAATCGCGGATCGGCCAGGGGCAGATCGCCGAGGAGGCAGGGCAGATCCTGCGGATCCTCGACCAGACGATCACTGGGTCGCAGCCCGACCCCGAGCTGCTCTGCACCATCCTCGCGTCGTCGGCCGAGGAGCAGCTCGCGACCGCGGTGCGGGCGCCGGACTGTCGATCGGCTACGACCGTTCTGCACGAGCGGCTCCGCAGTGCTCCGCCCGGGCGCATGACCAACTCCGCGCCGCCGGGTGCGGACGCACAGCCACCGCCCGCGACGATGGTCCTGAACGGATGCCAGCGGATGTGGGGCACAGCTGTCGGCCCGGGTCTCGGCATGGTCAATATCGAGTTGGTCGACGCTACCCAGCGCACCTACGTGGTGTCGGGCTTCTCCGCCTGCTCCGCGGTGTGACACAGCGCCTGGCGCGGCACCGGCTGAGCGAACGGGTGGGCCGGTCCACAGGGGACCGGCCCACCCGGTGCTCGATCGGCAGCCCGCTGCCGAGGGATCAGTCCCCGCCGAGGCGCTCGTTCCGGGCGGTGGTGCCGTCCGGGCGTGAGCCCTTCGGCTCCGCGCCGCCGGTGCCC
>DASQMQ010000127.1:0-6687 GCA_035645455.1 Pseudonocardia sp. | reverse complement strand
GACGGCACCCTGATCGCGGTGCGCACGGTGGGCGCCGACGGCCGCTCCCGCGCGCACCTGGGTGGGCGCTCCGTACCGGCGGGGGTGCTGGCCCGGCTGGCCGAGCACGCGCTGGCCGTGCACGGGCAGAACGACCAGCTGCGCCTGCTGCGCCCGGCCGAGCAGCGCGCCCTGCTGGACCGGTTCGCCGGCGAGGCCGTGGCCGGCCCGCTGCTGCGCTACCGGGAGGTGCGCCGGCAGTGGCAGGAGGTCGGCGCCGAGCTGGTGGCCCGCCGGGACAACGCGCGCCGGCTCGCCCAGGAGGCCGACCTGCTCCGGCACGGCCTCACCGAGGTCGGCGCGGTCGACCCGCAGCCCGGTGAGGACGCCGAGCTGGTCGGGCTGGCCCGGCGGCTCACCGAGGCCGACGACCTGCGCGCGGTCGCCGCCGCGGCCCGGGCGGCGCTGGTCGGGGCGGACGGGGGCGACGGGCTCGGCGGCGACCCCGAGGTCCCCGGTGCGCTGGCCCTGGTCGGCGACGCCCGGCACCGGCTGGCCGGTGCCGGCGACCCGGAGCTGGCCGCGCTGGGCGCCCGGCTCGGCGAGGTGCTCGCGCTGCTCGGCGACGTCGGCGCGGAGCTGACCGGCTACCTCGACCAGCTCGACGCCGACCCCGAGCGGCTGGGCCAGGTGCTCGCCCGGCAGGCCGAGCTCAAGGCGCTCACCCGCAAGTACGCCGCGGACGTCGACGGCGTGCTGGCCTGGGCCGACGCCGCCCGCGAGCGGCTGGCCTCGCTGGACACCTCCGACGAGGCGCTGGCCGGGCTGGCCGCGCGCCGCGACGAGCTGGCCGCCGAGCTGGCCGGGCACGCCGCCGCGGTCACCGCGGCCCGCACCGAGGCCGCCGCCCGGCTGGCCGCCGACACCACGACCGAGCTGGGCGGGCTGGCCATGCCCGACGCCCGGCTGCTGGTCGTGGTCTCGACGCGGGAGGCCGCGGCGGGTGCGGAGGACGCACTGGCCGTCGACGGGCGGGCGCTGGTCGCCGGCGCCGACGGCGTCGACGAGGTGGAGCTGCGGCTGGTCGCGCACGCCGGCGCCGGGCCGCAGCCGCTGCACAAGGGCGCCTCCGGGGGCGAGCTGTCCCGGGTGATGCTGGCCCTGGAGGTCGCGCTGGCCGGTGCCGACCCGGTGCCCACCATGGTCTTCGACGAGGTCGACGCCGGGGTCGGCGGGCGGGCGGCGGTGGAGATCGGCCGCCGGCTGGCCCGGCTCGCCCAGCGCCACCAGGTGATCGTGGTGACCCACCTGCCGCAGGTGGCCGCGTACGCCGACCGGCACCTGGTGGTCGACAAGGCGGTGGTGTCGAGCGCGGGCCGGGGCGGGGGGGTGGCGCGCAGCAGCGTCCGGGTGCTGCCCGAGGACCAGCGCATCGCCGAGCTCGCCCGGATGCTGGCCGGGCTGGACGACACCGACACCGGCCGGGCGCACGCCGAGGAGCTGCTCGGCGCGGCCCGCGCGCACCGCGAGGCCGACCGGGCCGGGCGCCCCGGCGCCGCCCCCCGGGCGCGGCGCGAGCCGCGCCGCACGGCCCGCGCGGGCTGACCGACCCGACCCCTCCCTACACCGCCCGATGGGGTGGTCACCGTTCGTCGCCGGGCTCCCCATCTGCGGGAATGCGCGCAGGCGCGGCGTGCCTGCGCCCCTGCGCGGGCCGCGGCTGTCACAGTTCGGGCATGAAGCTGGCCGACCTGCTGCACCGCTCCAAGCAGCCCGACCTGCCCGGGCTCGTCGGCGTCGCGCGGGTCGACCGGCGCACCGATGCGCTGCTCCGCCGGGTGCGGCGGGGCGAGATCGCGGTGCTCGACCAGGTCGACCTGGACCGGGCCACGGCCGACGCGCTGATCGCCGCCGGCGTGGCCGCCGTGGTCAACGCGGCGCCGTCGATCTCCGGGCGGTACCCGAACCTCGGACCGGAGGCGCTGGTCGCCGCGGGCGTCCTGCTGGTCGACGCGCTCGACCAGGACGTCCTGCGCACGATCACCGACGGGACGCGCGTCCGGATCCACGAGGGCACGCTGTACACCGGGGACGAGGAGCTCGGTCGCGGCGTCGTGCTGGACGCCGACGCGGTGGCCGACGCGATGGTGGAGGCCAAGTCGGGGCTCAGCCACCAGCTCGAGGCGTTCGCCGCCAACACCATCGAGTTCATGCGCCACGAGCGGGCCATGCTGCTCGACGGCGCCGGGGTCCCGGACGTCGCGGTGGTGCTGACCGGCCGGCACGTGCTGGTGGTGGCGGCCGGGTTCGACCACGCCGAGGAGCTGCACCGGCTGCGCCGCTACATCCGCGAGTGCCGCCCGGTGCTGGTCGGGGTGGGCGCCGGCGCGGACGCCCTGCTCGCCGCAGGGCACACCCCGCAGCTGATCGTCGGTGACCCGTCGGAGATCTCCCAGGAAGCGCTGACCTGCGGCGCCGACGTCGTCGTGCCGGCCGACCGGGAGGGCCACGCCCCCGGCCTGCACCGCGTCCAGGACTTCGGCACGGGCGCGGTGACCTTCCCCAGCGCGGCCAACCCGGAGGACCTCGCGCTGCTGCTGGTCGCGCACCGCGGCGCGGCGCTGGTGGTCACCGTCGGGCTGTCGGCGAGCATGGCCGAGTTCCTCGACCGCAGCCGCTCGGCCAGCAACGCCTCGACGTTCCTGACCCGGTTGCAGGTCGGCGGCACCCTGGTCGACGGGGCGGCGATGGCGACGCTCTACCGCAGCCGGATCCCGGTCGGGGCGATCCTGCTGCTGGTGCTGGCCGTGCTGGTGGCCGGGGCCGTGGCGCTGCTGGTGTCCGACGCCGGTGACGCCGTGCTGTCCTGGCTGGGGCAGGTGTGGGCCGGGCTGCGGGACTGGGTCGGCGGGATGTCGTGATCTCGCTGCGCTACCACGCGGTGTCCATCGCCGCGGTGTTCCTCGCCCTCGCCCTCGGCGTGCTGCTGGGCGCCGGCGGGGTGTCCGACCGGCTGCTGTCGGCGATGACCGACGAGGCCGACGACCTCGCCGGGCAGGTGCAGACCCTGACCGTCGAGCGCGACGAGCTGGCCTCGGCCCAGCGCGCGGCCGAGGAGTTCGCCCAGCGGATCGGGCCGGCCGCGGTGCGCGGGTTGCTGGAGGGCCGGTCGGTCGCGCTGGTCACCGCGCAGGCCGACCCGGCCGACCGGGAGGCGGTGCTGGCGCTGATCGGCACGACCGGGGCGGTGCTGACCGGCGAGGTCGCGCTGACCCCCGCGGTCGGTGACCCCAGCCGGGCCGACCAGCTCCGCGAGCTGACCGCCACCCTGCTGCCGGCCGGCGCGCAGCTGCCCGCGGCCTCGGACACCGGCAGCCTGGCCGGAGGACTGCTGGGCGGGGTGCTGCTCGGCCCGGGCGCCGGGACCGAGCTGGCCGAGCCGGTGCTCGCCGGGCTGGCCGCGGCCGGGTTCGTCACCCCCGGCCCGCCGCCCGCCCCGGCGGAACTGGTGCTGGTGCTGACCGGCGGCGCGGTCGAGGGCGTCGACGGGACCGAGGCGGCCGCGGTCACCGCCCGGCTGGCCGCCCAGCTGGACCGCTCCGGCAGCGGTGCCGTGCTGGCCGGGCGGGCGGGCTCGACCGAGGCCACCGGCGCGGTCGGCGTCGCCCGGGCCGACCCGGGCATCACCGCCGGGCTGTCCACCGTCGACGACGTGCAGACCGGCTCCGGCCGGGTGTCGGCCGTCCTCGCGCTGGGCGAGCAGCTCGACGGCCGGGCCGGCCGCTACGGCACCGACGTCACCGCCGCCGACGGCGCCGCCCCCACCGCCTGACCGCCGTCGAGAACGAAGCTGCCGTGATCAACAGGGGGATTCGATCGCGACGACGTCGTTCTCGACCGGGGTGGTGCCGGGCGGCGGGGAGGGTCAGGGGGCGCGGGCGGGCCGTCGACCTGTACCTTGAAGTTCCGTGCAGACACGCGCGACTCGTCACTTGTTCGTCACCGGCGGGGTCGCGTCCTCGCTGGGCAAAGGCCTGACGGCGTCCAGCCTCGGCCGACTGCTGACCTCGCGGGGTCTGCGGGTCACCATGCAGAAGCTCGATCCGTACATCAACGTCGATCCCGGCACGATGAACCCCTTCCAGCACGGCGAGGTGTTCGTCACCGAGGACGGCGCGGAGACCGACCTGGACGTCGGCCACTACGAGCGGTTCCTCGACCGCGACTTGCACGGCCGGGCGAACGTCACCACCGGGCAGGTGTACTCCACGGTGATCGCCAAGGAGCGGCGCGGGGAGTACCTGGGCGACACCGTCCAGGTCATCCCGCACATCACCAACGAGATCAAGGACCGGATCCTGGCCATGGCCGAGCCGGACGACGACGGCGTCCGGCCGGACGTGGTGATCACCGAGGTCGGCGGGACGGTCGGGGACATCGAGTCGCTGCCGTTCCTGGAGGCGGCCCGCCAGGTCCGCCACGACGTCGGCCGGGACAACTGCTTCTTCCTGCACGTCTCGCTGGTGCCCTACCTGGCCCCGTCGGGGGAGCTGAAGACCAAGCCGACCCAGCACTCGGTCGCCGCGCTGCGCAACATCGGCATCCAGCCCGACGCGCTGGTGCTGCGCGCGGACCGGGACATCCCCGACGACATGAAGCGCAAGATCAGCCTGATGTGCGACGTGGACACCGACGGGGTGGTCGCCGCCCCGGACGCCCCGTCGATCTACGACATCCCCCGGGTGCTGCACCGCGAGGGCCTGGACGCCTACGTGGTGCGCCGGCTGTCGCTGCCGTTCCGCGACGTCGACTGGACCGAGTGGGGCGACCTGCTCGACCGCGTGCACCACCCCGACGAGGCGGTGCGCATCGCGCTGGTCGGCAAGTACATCGACCTGCCCGACGCCTACCTGTCGGTCACCGAGGCGCTGCGCGCGGGCGGGTTCGGGCACCGGGCCCGGGTGGAGATCGTCTGGGTGCAGTCCGACGAGTGCCGCACCCCGGCCGGCGCGGCGGCCGCCCTGGACGGGGTGGACGGCGTGCTGGTCCCGGGCGGGTTCGGGGTGCGCGGCATCGAGGGCAAGCTCGGCGCGGCCCGGCACGCCCGCACCCGCGGCCTGCCCACCCTCGGGCTGTGCCTGGGCCTGCAGTGCATGGTCATCGAGGCGGCCCGGTCGCTGGCCGGGCTGGACGAGGCCAACTCCACCGAGTTCGACGAGCGCACCCCGCACCCGGTGATCTCCACGATGGCCGACCAGCGCGACGTGGTGGCCGGCGAGCGGGACATGGGCGGCACCATGCGGCTGGGGGCCTACCCGGCCGCGCTGGCCGCGGGCAGCGTGGTGGCCGGGGCCTACGGGTCGCGGGAGGTCTCCGAGCGGCACCGGCACCGCTACGAGGTCAACAACGCCTACCGGTCCCGGCTGGAGGAGGTCGGCCTGGTGTTCGGCACCTCGCCGGACGGGAAGCTGGTGGAGTTCGTCGAGCTGGCGGTCGAGAACCACCCGTTCTACGTCGGCACCCAGGCCCACCCGGAGCTGAAGAGCCGTCCGACCCGTCCGCACCCGCTGTTCAGCGCGTTCATCGGGGCCGCACTGCGGTACCGGGCGGCCGACCGGCTGCCGGTGGAGCTGCCCACCCGCGAGCGGGCCGCGTCCGCGGTCGGCGCGGTCAACGGGACCGGCGCGTGACCGGCCTCCGGCCGGGGTTCCCGGTGCGGGCCAGCAAGGACCTGCACGTCGGGCGGGTGCTGGCGATGCGGGCCGACGAGGTGGAGATGCCCGGCGGCCGGGTGGCCGCCCGGGAGGTGACCGAGCACTTCGGCGCGGTCGCGATCGCCGCGCTGGACGTCGACGACCGGCTGATGATGATCTACCAGTACCGGCACCCGGTGGGCAGGCGGCTGTGGGAGCTGCCGGCCGGCCTGCTCGACGCGCCCGGCGAGGACCCGCTGGCCAGCGCGCAGCGGGAGCTGACCGAGGAGGCCGGGCTCACCGCGACCGAGTGGAGCGTGCTGGTCGACCTGGCGCCCTCGCCGGGGTTCTCCGACGAGTCGGTGCGGGTCTACCTGGCCCGCGGTGTCACCGAGGTCGGCCGGTCGGACACCGATGCCGACGACGAGGAGGCCGACCTGCAGACCCGGTGGGTCTCGCTGCCGGTGGCGGTGCGGATGGTGCTCGACGGCAAGATCGTCAACGGGGTCACCGCGGCCGCGGTGCTGGCCGTGCACGCCCAGGCCGGCCGCCCCGGCCGTCCGGTCGACGCCCCCTGGCCCGACCGCCCCACCCGCTTCGCCGAACGCCGCGCCACCGCCACCGCCACCGACTGAACCGGGGTCCCCCGCCCCCCGAGGTTCAGGAAGGCCACCTTCAGGTCCGCAGAGGGCAGGAAGGTGGCCTTCCTGACCGGGGCCGGGGCCGGGGCCGGGGGCGGGGGGCGATGGGGGTGGCGCTGGGCGGTGGGTCGGGGTACGGAGGAGGTACGGGCCCGGCGGGTCCGGTGACCACTCGGGAGGACCGCCGATGACCGGAACCGCACCGCGCCGCCCGATGCCGCTGCACCTGCAGCGCGACGGCTTCGACCCGGTCCCGCAGCTCACCGACTTCGAGCACGGCCCGGTGCTGGCCACGACCTCGCTCGGCACCCCGGCGCGGATCGTGAACCGGTACGCCGCCGTGCGCGAGGTGCTCGCCAACGCCGAGCGGTTCA
>DASQMQ010000126.1:0-6514 GCA_035645455.1 Pseudonocardia sp. | reverse complement strand
GGGGGGTGCCGCGGTCGGCGTCCGGGGGCCGGAGCCGGCCGGCCCGGCTCCGCGGCCCGCTCCGCCGGCCAGCTCGACGGTCTGGTCGGCCACGGCGAGCACCTCGTCGCGGTGGCTGACCAGCACGGCGGTGCGCCCGGCGACGATGCCGGGCAGTGCGGCGACGATCGCGGCCTCGGTCTGGGCGTCGACGCCTTCGGTGGGCTCGTCGAGCAGCAGCAGCGGCCGGTCGGCGAGCACGGCGCGGGCCAGCGCGACCCGGCGGCGCTGGCCGGTGGACAGCCCGACGCCGTCCTGCCCGAGCACGGTGTCGAGGGGGACGTCGAGCGCCGCTGCGGCGGCGGCCCGCTGCACCCGGTCGCGGTCGGCCGACGGCGCGGCCAGGAGGATGTTGTCCTCGACCGTGCCGGCGAACAGCACGGGACGCTGCGGGACCCAGGCCACCCGGCGCAGCCACGCTGCGCGCTCGACGGCGGCGAGCTCGACGCCGCCGACGGTGACCCGACCGGAATCCGGCTGCCGGAAGCCGAGCAGCAGGTCCAGCAGGGTTGACTTGCCGGCGCCGCTGCGGCCGCGGATCCCGAGCACGCTCCCGGCCGGGATCGCCAGGTCGAGCCGGTCGAGCACCGGCCCCGACCGCCCGTCGACGACGACGCCGTCCAGCCGCAAGGGCACGCGGGCCGGGTTCGGCGCCGGGATCCGACCGTCGGCGACCGGGACCGGTGCCTCCAGCACGGCGAACACCTCGGACGCGGCGGCCAGGCCCTCGGCGGAGTCGTGGAACCGCGCGCCGACCGCGCGCAGCGGCAGGTACACCTCCGGCGCCAGCACCAGCACCAGCAGGGCCGTGGCCAGGTCCAGCCGGCCGTCGACCAGCCGCAGGCCCACCGACACCGCGACCAGCGCGACCGACAGGGTGGCCAGCAGCTCCAGCGCCAGCGCGGACAGGAACGCCACCCGCAGCGTGCGCATGGTCGCGGTCCGGTAGGCCTCGGCCAGCTCGCGCATCCGTCCGGACTGCTGGCGCGCCCGGCCGAACGCCACCAGCGCGTCCAGCCCGGTGACCAGGTCCAGGAAGTGGTGGCCGAGCACGGCCAGGCTGCGCCACTGCCGGCGGGTGGACCGCTCGGTGTGCAGCCCGATCAGGATCATGAAGATCGGGATCAGCGGCACGGTCAGCGCGATCACCAGGCCGGACACCCAGTCCGCAGCCACGATCCGGGCCGCCACCACGACCGGCACGACCGCGGCGACCAGCAGCGCGGGCAGGTAGCGGCTGAAGTAGCCGTCCAGCCCGTCCAGGCCGCGGGTGGCCAGCGCGGCCAGCTCGCCCGATGGCGGCAGGTTGCGGTGGCGCGGCCCGAGCCGCAGCACGTGCCGGACCAGATCGGTGCGCAGCTGGGAGATCACCGTGGCCGCGGCTCGATGCGCGGTGACCTCACCGGCCCAGGTCAGCGCAGCCCGACCGATGACCACGGCGGCCAGCCCGAGCAGCAGCGGGGTCAGCGCGGTCACGCCGGCGCCGCCCAGGAACGCGCCGTCGATGGCGTCGGCCAGCAGCTCGGCCTGCACCAGCACCAGGCCCGCGGTGGCGACGGCGGTGGCCGCGGCGAGCACGATGAACCGGCGGGCCGCCGAGGCGTGCCGCAGCAGCCGCGGGTCGAGCGGCTTCACCGGGACCGGTCCGGCACCCGCAGGCCGGTCGGCGCCGGGATGTCGACCGAGCCGATCCGGCGGCGGAACACCCAGAACGTCCAGGCCTGGTAGGCCAGCACGACCGGGGTGAACACCACGGCCACCCAGGTCATGATCGTCAGGGTGTACGGGGTGGAGGCGGCGTTGGTCGTGGTGAGGCTGAACGCCGGGTCGGTGCTGGAGGGCAGCACGTCCGGGTAGAGGGAGCCGAACAGCGTCACCGTGACCGCGACGATCGCGGTCGCGGTGAGCACGAACGCCCACCCCTCGCGGCGCCGCCCGCCGGCCAGCACCGCGGCCACCAGCGCACCGGCCGCGACCAGCACCGGCACGGCCGTCCACGCGGCGCCGTGCGCGAAGTACGTCCAGGCCAGGAAGCCGCCGCCGACCACCACGGTCAGCAGCCCGACCGGCCGGACCAGCCCGCCCGCCCGCTCGCCGACCTCGCCGGTGGTCTTCAGGGTCAGGAAGACCGCCCCGTGCAGGGTGAACAGCAGCAGCGTGGCCAGCCCGCCCAGCAGCGCGTACGGGTTGAGCAGGGTCAGCAGCGTGCCGGTGTACTCGTGGTCGGCGTCCAGCGGCACCCCGGCGACGATGTTGGCGAACGCGACGCCCCAGAGCAGTGCGGGCACCGCGGACCCGGCGATGATCACCCGGTCCCAGTTCCGCCGCCACCGGTCACTGTCGACCTTGCCGCGGTACTCGAAGGCCACCCCGCGCCCGATCAGCGCGACCAGGATGACCAGCAGGGCCAGGTAGAAGCCGGAGAACAGGCTGGCGTACCACTCCGGGAACGCGGCGAAGGTGGCGCCGCCGGCGACCAGCAGCCAGACCTCGTTGCCGTCCCAGACCGGGCCGATGGTGTTGATCGCGACCCGGCGGTCGGTCTCGGTGCGGCCCACCACCGGCAGCAGCGTGCCGACGCCGAAGTCGAAGCCCTCCAGGACGAAGTAGCCGGTCCAGAGGACCGCGATGAGCAGGAACCAGATGTCGGTGAGCGCCATGGCGGGGTCCTCTAGTACGCCACGGCCAGCGGCCGGGGCTCGTCGGAGTCGATGGGCGCGTCGGCGGCGGGCGGCGGCGGGCCGGCCTTGACGTAGCGCACCATCAGCACGCCCTCGACGACCGCGAGCGCGCCGTAGAGCAGGGTGAACACGATCAGCGAGGTGAGCACGCTCGCGGTGCCGACGCTGGGGGAGACCCCGGCCGCGGTCGGCAGGATCCCGAACACCACCCAGGGCTGGCGGCCCATCTCGGTGAAGATCCAGCCGACGCTGTTGGCGGCGAACGGGGTCACCAGCGTGGCCAGCGCGGCGAGGTAGAACCACCGGGGGACCGGGCGGCGCGCCCGGCGCCGGGTGAACCACAGCCCCAGCACCGACACCAGCGCGGCCAGCGCCCCGAAGCCGATCATCAGCCGGAACGTCCAGTAGGTGACCGGGATGTCCGGGCGGTAGTCCCCCGGGCCGTAGGTCTGCTCGGCCCGGGCCTGCAGGTCGTTGACGCCCTCGACCTCGCCGTCGAACGACCCGGTGGCCATGAACGACAGCACCCGCGGCACCCGGATGCTCCAGACCTCCTCCGAGCCGTCCAGGGTGCCCACGGTGAACAGCGAGAACGACGCCGGCGCCACGGTGTCGTAGAGCGCTTCGGCGGCGGCCATCTTCATCGGCTGCTGCTCGGTCATCAGCCGGGCCTGCAGGTCACCGGTCACCACCACGCCCAGGCTCGCGATCAGCACGGTGACCAGCCCGAGCCGCATCGACGGCCGGAACACCTCCTCGTGCTGCCCGCGGGCCAGGTGGAACGCGCTGATCGCCAGCACGAACACCCCGGCGGTGACGAAGCAGGCGGTGATGGTGTGCAGGAACGCCCCGACCGCGGTGGAGTTGGTCAGCACCGCGCCGAAGTCGACCATCTCGGCCCGGCCGGCGGAGTCGTTGACGATAGTTCCGACCGGGTGCTGCATCCAGGAGTTGGCGGCCAGGATGAAGTAGGCCGAGAGCACGGTGCCGATCGCGGCGAGCCAGATGCAGGCCAAGTGCACCCGCTTCGGCAGCCGACCCCACCCGAAGATCCACAGCCCGAGGAAGGTGGACTCCAGGAAGAAGGCCAGCAGGCCCTCGATGGCCAGCGGTGCGCCGAACACGTCACCGACGAAGCGGCTGTAGTCGCTCCAGTTCATCCCGAACTGGAACTCCTGCACGATGCCGGTCACCACGCCCATCGCGAAGTTGATCAGCAGCAGCTTGCCCCAGAACTTGGTCATCCGCAGGTAGCGCTCGTCGTCGGTGCGCACCCAGGCCGTCTGCATGCCGGCCACGAGCAGGGACAGCCCGATCGTCAGCGGGACGAACAGGAAGTGGTACACGGTGGTGATCGCGAACTGCCACCGTGCGAGATCGAGGTTCATCGCTCCTCCGAGCCGTGGGACGTGCCGGGGCGCCGGCGCTCGCTGCTGAGCGTCGATCACCCGCGCTCGCGTCGGCAGGGGCCGACGGGCCGGTGTCCGCGGCCCTGGGTCCCAGGTCGGACAGGTCGAACGGCCTGTACAGGCCGAGCCGGAATCACGCCCCGGCGGAACCGCCGCACTCACGACGCCTCTGGGGCGCCAGCGCAGAGCGGCTCCCGCCGACCGCGGGTCGGCGGGAGCCGTGTGGGACTGCGCTCTGTCAGCGCGGCATGCGCTCGACGGTGTCGTCGACGGGGCGTCGGGGTGTGGCGCGCACGGGCTCACCGGTCGGTGCCCAGCCGACGCGGAGCACCAGCTGTGGCGACAGCGTCCCGCCGAGCACCCGGTCGCGGATCATGATCCGGGTCTCGCCGACCTCCAACGGCTGGCTCAACGGGCAGGTCGCCAGACCGAGCAGCGTCGCGTGCAGCAGCACCGCACTGGCCGCCTCACCGGCCCGCAACTGGGACAGGGTGTCGTCCGATGCGGTGCCCAGCACGAGCAGCAGCGCCCCGTCCTCGCCCACGCCCTGCTCAAGGGTCCCCGGCGTGAACCGGCGGGCGGTGTCGCCGCCGGTCCCGAGCGGGTCGCGCAGCAGGTTGCCCGCGGGGATCCCGATGCCGTCGACGGCCGTGCCCGTCCACATCGTCGTCTCGGTGCGATAGCGGGGGTCGGCCTCCTGGGCCCGGGCGGCGTCGCGGATCGCCGCGAGCAGGACCCGGCGCGGGTGCCCGGCCGGGACCGCGCGCAGCACGGCGCCCTGCGCGGCGGCCCGGTCCACCAGCTCCTCGACGAATGCCGCAGGAACCTCCCAGGCGCCGAACCGGCGCCGGTCCGTCCGCCGCGCGGAGATGGCGTTGGCCAGGCCCATGTCGGCCTCGGTGGCGACGTCGGTGCCCGTGGGGCGCAGCGTCACAGCCGCGAGGTGGTCGCCCTCGTCCGGGTTGGGCAGCCGGCGCACGTCGGCGGTGAGCCCGGCCGCGGCGAGCGCGATCCGCAGGTGGTGCAGGACCGCGCCGCAGCTCAGCACCATGTCGCGCCCGTCGGCGTCGGTGACGGGCAGCCGGCGCCGCGGGTCGGTGTACAGGTGCACGCTGCGCGGCCCGACGACCCACCTCCACGGCTGGCTGTTGTGCACCGACGGCGCGCGTGACGCCAGCTCGATGGCGGCCCGGACGGTCCGCTCGTCCACGGCGGGACCGGTGTGCTGGTTCATGACGACCTCTTGTCAGGTTTGCGACGCGGGACGAGCGGCCGGCGCGCGCGTCGCGCTGCGCACGTCCGGGTCGACGACGAGGACGGGGACCGGGCTGTGGCGCAGCATCGCCCGGCTGTGCGAGCCGAGGAGCACGCGCGCGGCGGCGCCCCGCTGCCGAATCCCGACCACGAGCAGTCGGGCGTTGTGCGCGGCGGCCAGCAGAGCGGTGGTCGCGTCCTGCACGGGTGTGCTCGTTCGCACCTCGACCTGCGGATAGCGCGCCGAGAACGTGCGCAGTGCCGCGTCGAGCCGCGCTGCGCGCTGCTCGTCGTGTGCGGCGTGCCCGGGCAGGTGCTCGCGCAGGCCGGCGTGGGCCTGCACCACCACCAACCCGCACTGGTGCAGCTCGGCCTCGGCGAAGGCCAGGTCGAGCACTGCGGCGTCGGCGTCCGGGTCGTCGACCCCGGCCATGACCGGCTCCGAGTCGCCGCGGGTCCGCCCGCGCACCACCACGACCGGGCACGACGCGTGGCTGACGACGTCCAGCGCGACCGAGGTCGGCAGGAGCTCGTAAGGCGAGTCGGTCGCCGGGATGCCCACCACCAGCAGTTGGGCCGTATCGCCCGCGGCGACCAGCGCGTCGGCCGGACGTGTCGGCGACGACCCGGTGGACACCGCCACATCGGGCGCGGCCCGGCGCGCAGCCGTGTAGGCCACGCCGAGGATCGAGCGGACGCGCAGCGAGGCGAGCTTTCCGCTGCCGGTGGCGTAGGGCGCAGCGTGCACGATGCGCAGCCCGACGCCGCGGACGCGGGCTTCGGCAACCGCCCAGCGCACGGCGTTCAGCGCGCTGCGGCTGCCGTCGACGCCGACCACGATGCCGTCGGCGGGGAGAGGGGTGTCCTTGCGGTTGGGGCGGGGCTTGGTCTGCACGGCCGCCCTCCTTCCGATTCGCTCGGAACGAGCATCGCCCGGCCGGGTGCGAGTGCGGCAGGACCGCAGGACCCCGCCCAGCGGGCCGTGAGTCCTGCACTGCCGGGACCATCCGGTCAGGAGCTCGCCGCGTCGAGCTCGACCTGCAGGGCTCGCACGAGGACGTTCAGGTCGGGTACCTGCCGGACGTCGGCCACGACCATGACCACGAACCGCCCGGCGTAGGAGAGCGCCAC
>DASQMQ010000125.1:0-6229 GCA_035645455.1 Pseudonocardia sp. | reverse complement strand
CGGGACGGTCGCCGCGGTCGTCGGCGCGGTCGCGCTGGCCGCCGTGGTGGCCGCGGGCCCGCGGCTGCTGCCGGCCGGCGCGCTGCTCGCCCGGCGCGGCCTGCCGGCCGTGATCACGCTGCGCGGGCTGGTGGCGGCGGCGTTCTTCGGGGCCGAGGCGTTCCTGCCGCTGCTGCTGTCCCGCGAGCGCGGCCTGTCGCCCACCGCGGCCGGCCTGGTGCTCACCGGTACCGCGCTGACCTGGACGCTCGGCTCCTGGATCCAGGGCCGCGACCGGGCTCCGTCGCGGGCGGTGATGCTGCGCGGGGGCAGCGTGCTGATCACGGTCGGCGTGCTGGCCAGCGGGGCGACCGTGGTCCCCGCGGTGCCGCTCGCGGTCGGCGTGGTCGGCTGGGCGGTCACCGGGCTGGGCATCGGGATGGCCTACCCGACGCTGTCGGTGCTGACCCTGCAGCTGTCCCCGCCGGCCGAGCAGGGCGCCAACAGCGCGGCCCTGCAGATCGCCGACGCGCTGTTCTCCGCGGTGGTGCTGGCCCTGTCCGGGGCGGTGTTCGCCGCGCTGATCACCACCGGGTCGGTGGCCTTCGTCGCGACCACCCTGATCTCCGCCGCCTGCGCGGCGCTCGCCGTCCTGGTCGCCGGCCGCGCCCGGCCCTGACGGTCCCGGCCCGGTCAGGTCGGCGGGCCGGAGATGGGCATCGAGGGCCTGCGCGAGTTCCAGGACACCCGTTCCGGGACACCCACGCGGCGGGCTTCCCGGCCCGATCCGCGGCCGGGCTGCGGGGAGATGCGGGGAGGCTAGAGCGAGCCCTTGGTGGAGGCGATGCCGGTGATCCGGGCGTCGTGCTCCACCGCCGCCCGCAGCGCCCGGGCCACCGCCTTGAACTGGGCCTCGGTGATGTGGTGCGGGTCGCGGCCGTGCAGCACCAGCACGTGCAGGTTGAGCTGGGCGTGGAAGGCCAGCGACTCGAACACGTGCCGGTTGAGCACCGTCGGGTAGTGCCCGCCGACCACGAACGACTGCATGACGTCGGGCTCGCCGGTGTGCACCGTGTACGGCCGCCCCGAGACGTCGACCACGGCCTGGGCCAGCGTCTCGTCCATCGGGATCAGCGCGTCACCGAAGCGGCGCACGCCCTTCTTGTCCCCGAGCGCCTGGCGCAGCGCCTGGCCGAGCACGATGGCCACGTCCTCCACGGTGTGGTGCACGTCGACGTGGACGTCGCCGGAGGCCTCCACGGTGAGGTCGAACGCGCCGTGCTTGCCCAGCGCGTCGAGCATGTGGTCGTAGAACGGCACCCCGGTGGTGATCTCGGTCCGGCCGGTGCCGTCCAGGTCGATCTCGACCAGGACCTTCGACTCCTTGGTGATCCGCTCGACGCGGCCGATCCTGGTCATGCGGTCTCCTCCTGGGCCAGGACGTCCACTGCGACCTGCAGGAACGCGTCGTTCTCCGGCGGGGTGCCGATGGTCACCCGCAGCCGCTCGGGGATGCCGACGTCGCGGATGAGCACGCCGCGCTCCAGGAACGCCCGCCACGCCCGCGGCGCGTCGGCGAACCGGCCGAACAGCACGAAGTTGGCGTCGCTGGGCACCACGTCGTAGCCGGCCGCGGCCAGCTCGGCCACCACCCGGTCGCGCTCGGCGCGCAGCAGCGCGACCGAGGCGAGGGTGGCGTCGGCGTGCCGCAGCGCCGCCCGGGCGGCGGCCTGGGTGAGCGCGGACAGGTGGTAGGGCAGCCGGACCAGCTGCAGCGCGTCGACCACGGCCGGGGCCGCGGCCAGGTAGCCCAGCCGGCCGCCGGCGAAGGCGAACGCCTTGCTCATGGTCCGGCTGACGATCAGCTTGGCCGCGTGGGTGGGCAGCAGGGTGACCGCGCTGGGCCGGTCGGCGAACTCGACGTAGGCCTCGTCGACCACGACGACGCCGGGCGCGGCGTCCACCAGCTCGGCCAGCCCGGCGGGCTCCAGCGCCTGCCCGGTGGGGTTGTTCGGGCTGGTCAGGAACGTGACATCGGGGGCGTGCCGGCGCAGCACGGCGGCCGCGGCGGGCACGTCGACGGAGAAGTCCGGGCGGCGCGGGGTGGGCAGCCACTCGGTGCGGGTGCCGGCGGCGATGATCGGGTGCATGGAGTAGGACGGCTCGAAGCCCACCGCGACCCGGCCCGGCCCGCCGAAGGCCTGCAGGATCTGCTGGATGATCTCGTTGGAGCCGTTGGCCGCCCACACGTTCGCGCGGTCCAGCGGCACCCCGGTGGACGCGGTCAGGTAGGCGGCCAGGTCGGTGCGCAGCGCGACGGCGTCGCGGTCGGGGTAGCGGTGCAGCTCGGCCGCCACCGACCGGGTGGCCTCGACGAGGTCGGCGACCAGCTCCGGCGGCGGCGGGTAGGGGTTCTCGTTGGTGTTGAGCCGCACCGGGACGTCCAGCTGCGGGGCGCCGTAGGGCGAGCGGCCGCGCAGGTCCTCGCGCAGCGGCAGCTGGTCGAGGGTGACCCGGCCGCCGACGGCCTCGTGCACCGCGGTCATCGGGCGAACCGGGCCGTCACGGCCTGGCCGTGCGCGGGCAGGTCCTCGGCGTCGGCCAGGGTGCGGACCGCGTCGGCGGAGTCGGCCAGCGCCTGCTCGGTGTACTCGACCAGGTGGATGCCGCGCAGGAAGGTCTGCACCGACAGCCCGCCGGAGTGCCGGGCGCAGCCGCCGGTGGGCAGCACGTGGTTGGAGCCGGCGCAGTAGTCGCCCAGCGACACCGGCGACCAGGGCCCGACGAACACCGCCCCGGCGTTGCGCACCCGCAGCGCGACCTCGCGGGCGTCCACGGTCTGGATCTCCAGGTGCTCCGCGGCGTAGGCGTCGACGACGGTGATCCCGTCGGCCAGCGAGGCCACCAGCACGGTCCCGGACTGCGGGCCGGCCAGCGCGGTGCCGATCCGCTCGCTGTGCTTGGTCCGGGCGACCTGGCGGTCCAGCTCGGCGTCGACCGCGTCGGCCAGCGCGGTGGACGTGGTGACCAGCACCGAGGCCGCGTTCGGGTCGTGCTCGGCCTGGCTGATCAGGTCGGCGGCCACGTGCACCGGGTCGGCGGTGTCGTCGGCCAGCACGGCGATCTCGGTGGTGCCGGCCTCGGAGTCGATCCCGACCAGGCCGCGGACCAGCCGCTTGGCCGCGGTGACGTAGACGTTGCCGGGGCCGGTGACCACGTCGACCGGCTCCAGCTCGGTGCCGTCGGTGTCGGTGCCGCCGTGCGCGAGCAGCGCGACGCCCTGCGCCCCGCCGACCGCCCAGACCTCCTCGACGCCCAGCAGCGCGGCCGCGGCCAGCACCGTCGGGTGCGGCAGCCCGCCGTGCTCGGCCTGCGGCGGCGAGGCCAGCACCAGCGACTCGACCCCGGCCGCCTGGGCCGGGACCACGTTCATCAGCACGCTGGACGGGTAGACGGCCAGCCCGCCGGGGGCGTAGAGGCCGACCCGGCGGACCGGGACGAACCGCTCGGTCACCACCCCGCCCGTGACGACCTGGGTGACGACGTCGGTGCGGCGCTGGTCGGCGTGCACGGTGCGGGCCCGGGCGATCGAGAGCTCCAACGCGGCGCGGACCGCCGGGTCGAGCGCGGCCAGCGCCCCGGCCAGCGCCGGTGCCGGGACCCGGACGGCGGCCGGGCGGACCCGGTCGAACTGCTCGGCGTAGTCCAGCGCGGCCGCCGCGCCGCGCGCGCGGACGTCCTCCACGATCGGCCGGACCCGCTCCACCACCGCGTCGACGTCCACCTCGGCGCGGGGCAGCAGCCCGCGCAGCGCGGCGGTGCGGGGCAGCGGGTCGGACCGGAGATCGAGTCGGCGGAGCACCGACCCAGCCTACGACCGCCCGCAACGATCACCCACCGCAGCAGGGTCGTGCGTGAGCAACACTGCTCCCGCTCGCTCTTTCACGCACGACCCAGGTCCAGGCCCAGGTCCAGCGCGGTGACCGAGTGCGTCAGGCCGCCCACGGCCAGTAAGTCCACGCCGGTCTCCGCGTAGGACCGGGCCTCGGGCAGCGCCAGCCCGCCGGAGGACTCCAGGAGCGTCGGTGCCGCCCCCCGCAGGCGCACCGCCGCCCGGGTCGCCGGCAGGTCGAAGTTGTCCAGCAGCACCAGCTCCGCGCCCAGCCCCAGCACGTCGGCCAGCTGGTCGAGGGAGTCGACCTCGACCTCGCAGGGCAGGTCGGGGGCGTGCGCGCGGACCGCGGCCAGTGCCGCGCCCACCGACCCGGCCGCGGCCACGTGGTTGTCCTTGACCAGCACCGCGTCGCCCAGCCCGAGCCGGTGGTTGACCCCACCGCCGCAGCGCACCGCGTACTTCTCCAGCAGCCGCAGCCCGGGCAGGGTCTTGCGGGTGTCGCGGATCCGGGCCCCGGTGCCGGCGACGGCGTCCACCCAGGCCGCGGTGGCGGTGGCCACCCCGGACAGGTGGCACAGCAGGTTCAGCGCGGTCCGCTCGGCGGTGAGCAGCCCGCGCACCGGCGCCCGGACGACCAGGGCGGCGTCCCCGGCGGCCAGCCGGTCGCCGTCGGCGCGCCGGGCCAGGACCTGGTAGCCGCCCTCCCCCAGGACGGCGTCGAGGACGGCGAGGGCCGCCGGCAGCCCGGCCAGCACCCCGGGCGCCCGGGTCGTGAACGCCCCGGTGGCCACGGCGTCGGCCGCGACGGTGGCCGCGGTGGTGGCGTCCGGGCCGTAGCGCAGGTCCTCGGCCAGCGCGGTCTGCACCACGCGGTGCAGATCCACCAGGTCCGGCCCGACCAGCACCCCGGTCATGCCGCGGTCCCGGCGGCCAGCCCGGACGGGGCGACGAGCGCGGGCAGCACGACCGCGCTGCCCGCCGCGTCCAGGCCGACCAGCAGGCTGGCCCGCTGCCAGGTGTCGTCCCGGTCGGGGAAGTCGGTGCGCCGGTGGCAGCCGCGGCTCTCGGTGCGGGTGCCGGCCGCGGCCAGCACCGCCTGGGCGAGCAGGGTCAGCGCGGCGTCCTCCACCCCGGCCCGGTCGCCGGGCACGCCGAGGGCGGTGGCCGCCTCGACCGCGTCCGAGGCCAGCGCCAGCCCGGCGCCCGAGCGGCCGATGCCGGCCGCGCCGGTCATCGCGGCCTGGACGACCGCCCGCGGGGCGATCGGCACTGCGGTCGACGGTTCCCGCGCAGGTCCGGGCGCGGTGCTCACCGTCGGGGCCGCGGTCCGGTCGGCGAGCACCGCGGCGACCGCCCGCGCCCCCATGACCAGGCCTTCCAGCAGGCTGTTCGAGGCCAGCCGGTTGGCCCCGTGCAGGCCGGTCCGGGCCACCTCGCCGGCCGCGTACAGGCCCGGCACGGTCGTCCGCCCGTGCAGGTCGGTGGCCACGCCGCCGCACGAGTAGTGCGCGGCGGGGGTGACCGGGATCGGCTCGCGGGTCGGGTCGACGCCGGCGGCGCGGCAGGCCGCGTGCACCGTCGGGAACCGGCGCCGCAGGTCGGGCAGGGCCGTCGCGTCCAGGTACACGCAGGCCGAGCCGGTCTCGGCCAGCACGGCGGTGATCGCGGCCGCGACCACGTCGCGCGGGGCCAGGTCGGCCAGCGGGTGCCGGTCGGTCATGAACCGGCGCCCGGTGCGGTCGCGCAGCACCGCACCCTCGCCGCGGACGGCCTCGGTGATCAGCGGGCGGCGCCCCAGCACCGGCCCGGTGTGCAGGGCGGTCGGGTGGAACTGGACGAACTCCAGGTCGGCGGCCACCGCGCCGGCCCGCAGGGCGAGCGCGACCCCGTCGCCGGTGGCGGTGTCGGGGTTGGTGGTGGCGGCGTAGAGCCGGCCGTACCCGCCGGTGGCCAGCAGCACCGCCGGGGTGTGCAGGACGCCGCGGCGGCCGGAGTCGTCGAGCACGGTGAGGCCGGCCAGCGCGCCGCGCCCGTCGTGCCGGACGTCGACCGCGACGTGGCCGGTGAGCAGCGGCAACCGGAGGTCGGCCAGCGCGGTGACCAGCGCCCGCTCGATCTCCGCGCCGGTCGCGTCGCCGCCGGCGTGCACCACCCGGAAGGCGCTGTGCCCGCCCTCGCGGGTGCGGTCCGGGCGCTGGGCCGGGCCGTCGAACCGGGCACCCCGGGCGCGCAGCCGGGCCACCGCGGCCGGGCCGTCGGCCAGGATCTCGCGCACCGCCGCGGCGTCGGCCAGCCCGGCCCCGGCGACCAGGGTGTCCTCGACGTGCGCGGCCACGCTGTCGCCGGGGACGTCAC
>DASQMQ010000124.1:0-8681 GCA_035645455.1 Pseudonocardia sp. | reverse complement strand
CGCCGCGCTGGAGCGCGAGCTCGGCGCCCGGCTGTTCACCCGAACCCCGCGCGGCTCGCGGCTCACCGCCGACGGGCGGGCCTTCCTGCCGCACGCCCGCGACCTGCTGCGGGCCGCACAGCGGGCCGCCGCCGCCGTGCGGCCCGACCGGCGGGCCCTGCGCGTCGACGTGCTCGGCCGCCGCCTCGCCCCGGCGGAGCTGCTGCGCGGGTTCCACCGCGCGCACCCCGGCAGCGACCTCGACGTGGTGGTCCTCCCGGACGCCGACGCGGCGGTCGCCGCGCTCGTCTGCGGCGCGGCCGACGCGTCCTTCCGCGCCGTTCCCGCGCCCGGTCGGCGGCTCCCGGACGACGTGGCCGCGACGCGGGTGCTCGACGAGCCGCTGGAGCTGCTGGTCGGTCCGGCGCACCCGCTCGCCGCGGCCGGAGCGCTGACTCCCCACGAGCTCGTCGGGCACCGCATCCGGATGCCGGCCGGCGCGGGCGGCACCGAGTGGTCGGCCTACTACGCCGACCTCGCCGCCGCGTTCGGGCTCACCCTGGACACCACCGGCCCCGACTTCGGGGTCGAGGCGCTGACCGACGCGCTCGCCGCGTCCGGGGAGGCGGCCGGCTTCGTGGGAGCGCGCACGCGGCTGCTCTGGCCGGCCGACTACGACCTGCGGCGCATCCCGGTGCGCGAGCCGACCCCGGTCTACCCGCACTGCCTGCTGCTGCGGCGCGACGACCCGCACCCGGTGCTCGCCCGGCTGCGCGCGCACCTCACCCGCAGCCGCGGCCGACCGGACGGTGCCACGTGGACGCCCGCGTGGGCGCTCCCGTGGCCGGGCTGAGCGGTGATCGGTACCAGCCTCACCCCGGTGTCGGCCCAGCGCGGTGACCTCGATGTCCTGGCTGGTGGTCACGGTGGCCGGTCTGCGTCCGCGCGCCGCGCAGCGGTCAGACCGGCTGCAGCGGCGCCGGTTCGCCCAGCGCGTCGGCGATCACCGCGGGGATCTCCCGCTTGCCGGAGCCGTCGGTCGCCACCACCACGTAGACCGTGCGCCCGGAGCAGGTGACCTCGTACGGGCCGGCGTCGGGGTAGCGGCGCACCTGGAAGTCGAGGGCGAAGCTGGTGCGGCCGAGCCGGGCGGTGGACACCGCCACCCGGACCCGGTCCTGCCAGCGCAGCCCGGCCTTCCAGTCGATCTCCGAGCGGACCAGTTGGACGTCGTGGCCGGTGTCGAGCATGGCCGGGTAGGGCAGCCCGCGGGCGGCCAGGAAGTGCGCCATGGCCTCGTCGAAGTAGTGCAGGTACCAGCCGTTGAAGACCACGCTCTGGGCGTCGACCTCGAAGTAGCGGACGGTCAGCGGGAACTCGTAGACCTGCACATCGGCGGACGCTACCCGTCGCCGAGGCGGTCCCGGATGGTCCGGTTGACCGCCCGGCCGAACGCCGTCACCACGCCGCTGACCGTGATCGGCTTGAGCTGGCCGAGCGCCGCGGCGAGCCGACCGCGCTCGGCAGCCGGGCGGCCGCGGTCGCGGTAGGGCTGCAGCACCTCGGACTGGAACATCTCCATCAGCTCCTCGGCCAGCGCCGCGGTGTGCCGGGCGACGATCCGGTGCGCCCGGGTCCACACCTCGGGCGGCAGCCCGGAGTCGAGCACGGCCAGGCCGTCGTGCAGGGTGGTCGGGCCGAGCAACCGGACCAGCCCGTCCGAGCCGCGCTCGATCACCCGCAGGCCCTCCAGGGCGGACAGCTCTGCCTCGGACAGCGCGCGCCCGGCCCGCCGGTCCAGCTCGGCCCGGTCCAGCTCCTCGACCTGCTCGGGCACCCACGGCCGCAGCAGCGCGCGGTGCAGGGCCAGCTCCTCGGCGCCGGCGTTCGCCGGCAGCTTGTGCAGCTGCTGCTCGATGGCCGCGAGCGTGAACCCGAGCGCGGACAGCTCGCTGACCAGGTCCAGCCGGGCCTGGTGGTCGGGGCCGTAGAGCCCGGTGCGGCCGCGCAGGGTGGGCGGGGGGAGCAGGCCGCGGCCGGCGTAGAAGCGGATGGTGCGCACGGTGAGACCGGTGCGGTCGGCCAGCTGGTCGATGGTGAGCAGGTCCCCGTCGGGGGTGGCGGGCGCCTGGCCGGTCGGTGCTGCCATGCGGTGCAGGGTACGAGAACCTTGACCTATGTGACAGTGCTGCTGTAACAAAGGTGGCATGAGTGGGATCCCCGAGGCATACGTCTACGACGCCATCCGCACCCCGCGCGGCCGGGGCAAGTCCTCCGGCTCGCTGTACGAGGTCAAGCCGGTCTCCCTGGTCACCGGTCTGATCGACGAGATCCGGCGGCGGTTCCCGGAGCTGGACCCGGCCACCATCGACGACGTCGTGCTCGGCGTGGTCTCCCCGGTCGGCGACCAGGGCGGCGACATCGCCAAGACCGCCGCCATCGCCGCCGGCCTGCCGCACACCGTGGCCGGCGTGCAGCTCAACCGGTTCTGCGCGTCCGGGCTGGAGGCGGTGAACATCGCCACCCAGAAGGTCCGCTCCGGGATGGAGGAGATGGTCCTGGCCGGGGGCGTCGAGGCGATGTCGCGGGTGCCGATGGGCTCCGACGGCGGGGCCTGGGCGATGGACCCGGAGACCAGCTACCAGACCGGGTTCGTGCCCCAGGGCATCGGCGCCGACCTGATCGCCACCCTGGAGGGCTACTCCCGGGAGACCGTCGACACCTTCGCCGTGGAATCGCAGACGCGCGCGGCCAAGGCCTGGGCCAACGGCTACTTCGCCCGCTCGGTGGTGCCGGTCAAGGACCGCAACGGCCTCACCGTGCTCGACCGCGACGAGCACGTCCGGGCCGGCACCACGCTGGAGGCGCTGGCCAAGCTGCCGCCGTCGTTCGCGATGATCGGCGACCAGGGCGGCTTCGACGCCGTCGCGCTGCAGCGCTACCACTGGGTCGAGAGGATCGACCACGTGCACCACGCCGGCAACGCGTCGGGCATCGTCGACGGCGCCGCGCTGACCCTGATCGGCACCGAGGCGGCCGGGCAGGCCGCCGGCATCACCCCGCGGGCCCGGATCGTGTCCACCGCGCTGTCCGGCGCCGACCCGACGATCATGCTCACCGGCCCCGCCCCGGCCAGCCGCAAGGCGCTGGCCAAGGCCGGGCTGACGGTCGACGACATCGACCTGTTCGAGATCAACGAGGCGTTCGCCGCGGTCGCCCTGCGGTTCATGCGCGACCTCGACCTGGACCACGAGAAGGTCAACGTCAACGGCGGGGCCATCGCCATGGGCCACCCGCTCGGCGCCACCGGCGCCATGATCCTCGGCACGCTGATCGACGAGCTGGAGCGCCGCGACCTGCGCTACGGCCTGGCCACGCTGTGCGTGGGCGGCGGCATGGGCATCGCCACCGTCGTCGAGCGCGTCTGAACCCCGAAGGGACTGCGAAGAAGTGAGCGAGCAGAAGGCCGTCCGCTGGGAGTCCGGTGCCGACGGGATCGTCGTGGTCACCCTCGACGACCCGGGCCGCAGCGCGAACACCCTCAACGAGCGCTACCTGACCGCGATGGGCGAGTGCGTCGACGCGCTGACCGCGGACTCCGACGCGATCACCGGCGTGATCATCACCTCGGCGAAGAAGACCTTCTTCGCCGGCGGTGACCTGGACTCGATGAGCAAGGCGACCCCGGCCGACGCCGGCACCGTCATGGAGCAGTCCATGACCATCAAGAACCAGCTGCGCCGGTTGGAGACGCTGGGCCGCCCGGTGGTCGCGGCGATGAACGGCACCGCCCTCGGCGGCGGGCTGGAGATCGGGCTGGCCTGCCACCACCGGATCGGGCTGGACGCCCCCGGCGTGGTCTACGGGCTGCCCGAGGTCACCCTGGGCCTGCTGCCCGGCGGCGGCGGGGTGGTCCGGATCACCCGGATGCTCGGGATCATGAACGGGTTCCTGCAGGTGCTCTCGCAGGGCCAGCGGCACAAGCCGGCCGCCGCGGTGGAGATCGGCATCGTCGACCAGCTGGCCTCGTCCCCGGAGGAGATGCTGGAGAAGGCGAAGGCCTGGATCGCGGCCAACCCGGACGCCGCGCAGCCCTGGGACAAGCCCGGTTACCGGATGCCCGGCGGCGCGCCGTCGAACCCGAAGCTGGCCGCCATGCTGCCGGCGTTCCCGGCCAACCTGCGCAAGCAGCTCAAGGGCGCGCCGATGCCGGCCCCGCGCAACATCCTGGCCGCCGCGGTCGAGGGCGCGCAGGTCGACATCGACACCGCGTTCCGGATCGAGGCCCGCTACTTCACCGAGCTGGTCACCGGCCAGGTCTCGAAGAACATGACCAAGGCGTTCTTCTACGACCTGCAGACGATCAACGGCGGCGGCTCCCGCCCGGACGGCCACGAGCGCTGGCAGCCGCGCAAGGTCGCCGTGCTGGGCGCCGGGATGATGGGTGCGGGCATCGCCTACACCTGCGCGCTGTCGGGCTGGGAGGTCGTGCTCAAGGACGTCACGCTGGAGGCCGCGGAGAAGGGCAAGACCTACTCCGAGTCCCTGGTCGCCAAGGGCGTCAAGCGCGGGAAGACCACCCCGGCCAAGGGGCAGGCGCTGCTGGAGCGGATCACCCCGACCGACGACTACAACGACCTGGCCGGTTGCGACATCGTCATCGAGGCGGTGTTCGAGTCCGTCGAGCTCAAGCACCAGGTGTTCGCCGAGGCGATGAAGGTGATCGAGCCGGACGCGCTGCTCTGCTCGAACACCTCCACGCTGCCGATCACCGAGCTGGCCGCCGGGGTGCAGCGCCCGAGCGACTTCATCGGGCTGCACTTCTTCTCCCCGGTGGACAAGATGCCGCTGGTGGAGATCATCCGCGGCGAGCGCACCTCGGACGCCACCCTGGCCAAGGCGTTCGACGTGACGCTGGGCATGCGCAAGACGCCCATCGTGGTCAACGACAGCCGCGGTTTCTTCACCAGCCGGGTCATCGGCACGTTCCTCAACGAGGGCGTGGCCATGGTCGCCGAGGGCATCGACCCGCAGACCGTGGAGCAGGCCTCGGCCCAGGCCGGCTACCCGGCCCCGGTGCTGCAGCTGATGGACGAGCTGACGCTGACCCTGCCGCAGAAGATCCGCAAGGAGGCCCGGGCCGCGGTCGAGACGGCCGGCGGCACCTGGGACCCGCACCCGTCCGAGCGGATCATCGACGCGCTGGTCGACGCCGGGCGCACCGGCAAGGCCGGCGGAGCCGGGTTCTACGAGTACGCCGAGGGCAAGCGGGTGCGGTTGTGGCCGGGGCTGCGCGAGCAGCTCGGCGCCACGAACCACGACGTCGACCTGCCCGAGCTGTCCGAGCGGATGCTGTTCATCGAGGCCATCGAGACCGCCAAGTGCTTCGACGAGGGCGTGCTGACCGCGGTGGCCGACGCCAACATCGGCTCGATCTTCGGCATCGGCTTCCCGGCCTGGACCGGTGGCGTCGTGCAGTACGTCGAGGGCTACCCCGGCGGGGTGGCCGGCTTCGTGGCCCGCGCCGACCAGCTGGCCGAGAAGTACGGCGACCGGTTCCGGGTGCCGCAGAGCATGCGGGACAGGGCTGCTCGGACGGCCGCGGCCTGATCCGATCGGACCACCCGGCGGCCCGCGTTCCCGGCGACATCGGAACGCGGGCCGCCGGCGTCACCCCGTCGTGACGGGTGGGGCGCATGCGCACCAGCACCCGGGAAAGATACGGTCGTGGTGCGTACTTCTCGGTGGGCCCGTCGCCACCAGCGGTGACGGCTCGACCGGAGGAAGACCTCGATGAAGCGCTCCCCCTCTCCGCGTCGTCGCCGCCTGGCCGCCCTGCTCGGCGCGGTGGTCGCGCTCGGTGCCGGGGCCGCGGTGCTCGCCGCACCCGCGCTGATCGCCGCGCCGTCCCAGCCCGGCGGCGCCCCGACCGTCATCGCCGCACCCGCGCTGGGGGCCGCCGCCCCGACCACCGGCTGCGCGGAGGTCGAGACGATCGCCGTGCGCGGCACCACCGAGGGGCAGGGCGGCGGCATCGTGGCCGGCCCGCTGGCCTCGGCCCTGCAGCGCCAGCTCCCCCGGACGGTGCGGACCCACGACCTGGTCTACCCGGCGTCGTTCGCCTACCGGGCCAGCAAGCGCCAGGGGGTGACCGCGCTGCGCGCCCGGCTCGCCCAGACCTCCGCCGCCTGCCCGGACACCGAGTTCGTGCTGATCGGCTACTCGCAGGGCGCCGACGTCATCGGCGACACCCTCGCCTCGGGCTCCGTGCCCGCGGCCGACCGGATCGGCGCGGTGGCGCTGTTCGGCGACCCGGCGTTCAACAGCCGCGAGCCGTTCGTGACCGGCAGCTTCCGCGCCGGCGTGAACGGCGTCCTGCCGCGCGCCACCGGCGCGCTCGGCGAGTTCACCGACCGCGCCATCTCCTTCTGCAACCGCGATGACAACGTCTGCCAGCGCGGGGCCACCGGCATCGGGCACTTCCGCTACGGCACCGACCGCCAGGCGGCCGTCGAGTCCATCGCCGACCTGCTCGACTGAACCCCGGGTCAGGTGGTGGCGTCGCGGATGACCTCGGCCAGGTCGCCGGTGCGGGCGAACACCGCGCGCTGCCGGACCGAGCCGGGGCCGCGGGCCAGCACCGCGGCCAGCAGCTCCTGGACGGTGGTCAGGTCGCCGGCCTCCTCCAGGGCCGGGCGGACGTGCTCCACCAGCGCGGACAGCACCTCGGACGCCGGGGCCGGGCGCCAGGTCAGCGGGTGCAGCAGGGTGTCGGACGGGCCCGACCGGGCGGCCCGCCAGGCAGCCAGCCGCAGCACGTCGGTGCGCACCGGGTCGGGCTGCACGCCGGCCGCCCACTGCGCCGCGGCCGTCTCCACCAACCCGCGGATCAGGGCGGCGACCAGCACCGCGTCGTCCGGGTCGCGGCAGACGTCGGCCACCCGCACCTCGACGGTCGGGTGCGTCGCGGAGAGCCGGGCGTCCAGGTAGAGCATGCCCTCGTCGACCACCGTGTCGGTGGCGAGCGTGGTGTCGACGAAGGCGCGGTAGTCCTCCGGGGTGCCGAACCGCTCGTAGCAGCCCGCCGACGGCCAGCGGGTCCAGACCTGGTTGCGGAAGCTGGCGTACCCGGAGTCCTCGCCCTGCCAGAACGGCGAGTTCGCGCTGATCGCCAGCAGCGGGGCGAGCCACGGCCGGATCCGGTCCAGCACCCCGACCCCCTCCGCCGCCGACGCGATGTCCACGTGCACGTGGCAGCCGCAGGTCAGTTGCTCGTAGGCGGTCAGGCCGAACCGGCGGCCGATCTCGGCGTAGCGGCGCGACGGGGACAGCGTCGGCTCGACCGGCAGCGGCGAGGTGCCGACGGCCGCCAACGCGGCCCCGGCCCCGGCCGCCGCCGTGCTCGCCTGCGATCGCACCTTCCGCAGCTCGGAGCCCAGCTCGTCGAGGCCGCCGCAGG
Source organism: Pseudonocardia sp. (assembly GCA_035645455.1). GTDB lineage: Bacteria > Actinomycetota > Actinomycetes > Mycobacteriales > Pseudonocardiaceae > Pseudonocardia. The sequence goes on along the minus strand of DASQMQ010000124.1, from coordinate 1,243 downwards.
GGGTGGTCCCGGTCTCCAGCTGCTCGCGCTGCAGCTCCCCGGTCAGCCCGGCCCCGTCCTCGTCCTCGGTCGGGCCCGGGGTGCCGGACAGCACCGCGCCACTGACCGCGACCGGCCGCCCGGTCCGGGGATCGACCAGCAGGAATTCCTCTTCGACACCGACGCTTCGCACGGTCGGATACTGCCCGGGACCGGGATCCGGCAACCGCGGCGGGGTCGGTTCCCACTGCGGGTCACGCTTCGGACACGGCGTGCTGGGGCATCCTGGACGGGTGGCGGACTGGGTGTTCTCGATCGTCGACCGGATGGGCTCGCTCGGTGTGGGCCTGCTGATCCTCCTCGAGAACCTCATCCCGCCGATCCCCTCCGAGGTCGTGCTCCCGCTGGCCGGGTTCCGCTCGCGCACCGGCGCGCTGAACGTCGTCGCGGTCTGGATCGCCGCCACGCTCGGGTCGCTGGTCGGCGCGCTGCTGCTGTACGGGCTGGGCGCGTGGCTGGGTTACCAGCGGCTGCACCGGCTGGCCGGGCACCGCTGGTTCGTGTTGACCAGCCAGAAGGACCTGGAGCGCGGGCAGGAGCTGTTCGAGAAGCACGGCCGCAAGGTGGTGCTGTTGGCTCGGTGCGTCCCGTTCCTGCGCAGCGTGGTCTCCATCCCGGCCGGCATCTGGGGCATGCCGCTGATCACGTTCGCCCTGCTGACCGCGATCGGCAGCGGGGTGTGGAACGCGGTGTTCGTCGGGCTGGGGTGGGTGCTCGGGGAGAACTGGGGCAGCGTCGAGCAGTGGCTCGGGCCGGTCAGCTACGTGGTCATCGGGCTGCTGGTGATCGGGCTCGTCGTGCTTGTCGTGCGCAAGCTGCGCAGCCGGGCCGCGGCGGCCTGAGCGCCCCGGCCGGTGCCGAGCCGTTCGGCTCACCGTCGTCGTACGGCGCTGTGGCGGAGCCGGACGAGGCTTGCCCGCCGGGGCCGCCGTGGGCCAAGCTCCGCGCGGCCTGTCGGACGAGTGGAACCGGGCATGTGCGTGGCGAGTGGGCAGGAGTGGGACGAGGACCGGCTGCGCTTCGCCGTGGTCCCGCCGACGGGCAGCGTGGACGACCTGGCCGCGTCCGTCGGTCCGCTGGCCGAGGAGTTCCTCCGGCTGGCCACGACCCTGGCCGGTGCGGACACCGTGCACGGCGTGCTGGTGCGGGTGTGCGAGGCGGCGCTCGGCGTGGTGCCGGGCGCGGACCTGGTCAGCGTCACCCT
>DASQMQ010000123.1:0-17521 GCA_035645455.1 Pseudonocardia sp. | reverse complement strand
GCCCCCGGCCCCGCTGTGACCCGCTCGACCGTCGAGAACGAAGTTGTCGTGATCAACAGGGCCTGTTGATCACAGCAGCTTCGTTCTCGACGGGGTTGGGGTCAGAACAGGCGGAGGTCGGTGGACTCGGTGCCGCGCAGGGCGTCGTAGTCCACCACGCAGCAGCGGATACCGCGGTCCTCGGCCAGGGTCCGGGCCTGCGGCTTGATCTGCTGCGCGGCGAACACCCCGCGCACCGGCGCCAGCAGCGGGTCGCGGTTCATCAGCTCGAGGTAGCGGGTGAGCTGCTCGACGCCGTCGATCTCGCCGCGCCGCTTGATCTCAACCGCGACCGACGTCCCGGCGCCGTCGCGGCACAGCAGGTCGACCGGGCCGATCGCGGTCATGTACTCCCGGCGGACCAGGGTGAAGCCGTCACCGAGCGTCGTCGGGTGGGCGGCCAGCAGCTCCTGCAGGTGCGCCTCGACCCCGTCCTTGACCAGGCCGGGGTCGACGCCCAGCTCGTGGCGGGAGTCGTGCAGCAGCTCGTCGATGGTGATCACCAGCGACTCGTCGGACTTGTTGCGCACCGTCCACACCCCCGGCTGCTCCTCCAGCCAGCACGGCGGGCTCATCCAGTTCAGCGGCTTGTAGGCGCGGTCGTCGGCGTGCACGCTCACCGAGCCGTCCGCCTTGACCAGCAACAGCCGCGGCGCCATGGGCAGGTGGGCGGTGAGCCGGCCGACGTAGTCGACCTGGCAACGGGCGATGACCAGACGCACGGCCAGCACCCTAGACGCCGGTTCAGGAAGGCCACCTTCCTGCCCTGTGCGGACCTGAAGGTGGCCTTCCTGAACCCCGGAGGGCGTGGTGGTGGGGCGGGCGGGCACCGTGGCGGCGTGCAGACGATCAGCAGCCGGCAGGTGTACGCCAACCCCTGGATGACCGTCCGCGAGGACGTGGTGCGCCACGCCGACGGCTCGGACGGGATCTTCGGCGTCGTCGACAAGCCGACCGCGGCGGTCGTCGTCCCGCTCGACGGCGGGGTGGTCGACGGGCGGCTGCACCTGGTGGAGCAGTTCCGCTACCCGCTCGGTGCGCGCCGCTGGGAGTTCCCGATGGGCACCGCGCCCGACCGGGCCGAGCTGGACCCGGCCGAGCTGGCCGCGCGCGAGCTGGCCGAGGAGACCGGGTTGGTGGCCGGGCGGATGGAGCTGCTCGGCGAGATCGACGTCGCCCCCGGGATGTCCAGCCAGCGCGCGCACGTCTTCCTGGCGACGCGGCTGACCGCCCGGTCGGCCAGCCGCGAGCACACCGAGCAGGACATGCGCGCCGCGTGGTTCCCGGTCGCCGAGTTCGAGGCGATGGTGCGCCGCTCGGAGATCAGCGACGCGCAGAGCCTGGCCGCCTACTTACTGCTGCGCCTCCGGGGTCGTGCGTGAAAGAGCGGGCTCCAGCCCGCTTCTTCACACCCGACCCCCGGTCAGGAGGGGGAGGGTGGCCAGCCGGCGCATCGACGGGACCCGGTCCCAGGCCGGTTCGGCCGTCTCCGGTGCGAGATCCGGGAAGCGGTCGAACAGCGCCGGCAGCGCCACCTCGGCCTCCAGCCGGGCCAGTGCCGCGCCGAGGCAGTAGTGCGGGCCGTGGCCGAACCCGACATGGCCCTCGCCGCGCCCGGCGGGGCGGCGGGTGACGTCGAGCCGGTCCGGGTCGTCGTAGACGCGCGGGTCGCGGTTGGCCGAGACCAGCACCGCCTGCACGGCGTCCCCGGCCGCGATCCGGGTCCCGCCCAGCTCGACATCGGCGGCGGCGAACCGCAGCCGGGTCATCAGGATCGGACCACCCCAGCGCATCAGCTCGTGCACCGCGGTCGGCCACCGTCCCGGGTCGCGGCGCAGCAGGTCCAGCTGCTCGGGGTGGCTGAGCAGGGCCTGCACGCCGTTGCCGATGAGGTTGGCGGTGGTCTCGTGCCCGGCCAGCACCAGGGTGAGCACCATGGTGATCAGCTCGTCCTCGGTGAGCCGGTCGCCGTCGGCCTCCTGGGCCTCCAGCAGCCCGCTGAGCAGGTCGTCGGCCGGCTCGGCGCGGCGCACCGCGGCCAGCTCGCGGACGTGGTCGACCATCTCCCGGATCGCGGTCGGGAACTTCTCGGGCTGCATCGAGAACAGCGCGTGCGCCCACTCCCGCCAGCGGTGCCGGTCGGCCTCGGGCACCCCGACCAGCTCGCAGATCACCGTGACCGGCAGCGGGTAGGCGTAGGCGGTCATCAGGTCGGCCCGCTCGGGCATCCGGTCGAGCAGGTCGGCGGCGATCTCGGCGACCCGCGGCCGCAGCGCCTCCACCCGGCGCACGGTGAACGCCCGCGACACCAGCTTGCGCAGCCGGGCGTGCCCGGGCCCGTCGCGGTCCAGGATCGAGTCGGTGATGTAGCGGGTCAGGTCCTCGGTCAGGCCGAACGCGGTCATCATCCGGCGGCGGACGTCGTCGACCTCGGCTTCGGCGACCGAGGCCGGGTCGTTGACGAACCGCGGGTCCGACAGCACCGTCCGCACGTCCTCCTGGCGGGTGACGTACCAGGCCGGGCTGCCGTCGACGGCCGCGCCGCGCAGCACCGGGGCCTCCTCCCGGAGCGCGCCGTAGCCGGCGTAGGGGTCGGCGATGAGGTCGGGGTCGAGCGCGTTCGGTTCGATCCGGGTGGACATGCGGCTCCTCCTGTGTCGGGCCGCCGGCGGGATCACCGGACGCGGCGGCGCCATTCCTCGTCGAACAGGTCCCGCACCGCGGTGTAGACCGCGATGAGCTGGGGCACGACCGCGGCGAGCGCGCCGTGCGGTGGGTCGGCGACCTCGAGGGCGCCGGCGACGGTGTGCGCGAGCAGGTCGGCGCGCACCTCCGGGTCGAGCCGGGGCGTGAACGCCGCGGGCAGGCCGTCCAGGACGAAGTGGCCCATGGTGACCGCCTGCAGGACGTGCACCTGCTCGTCGATCCCGAGGTCGGTGCGCGCGCAGCCGGCCCCGCGCAGCAGTTCGAGGTGGCGCCGGACGGCGCGGACGCGCTCGGCGGCCAGCTCGCCCAGGGTCTCCGCGGCCTCCTGGGTCAGCCGGCCGAGGACGGCGACGTCGCCCAGGTAGAGCGCGCGCAGCACCGGGTCGGCCTCCACGGCCAGGTACACCGAACGGGTCACCCGGGACAGCAGTGCCTCGGCCGGGTCGGCCAGCATCCGGTCGGTCAGCTGCACGACGCTGCGCCGCTGGGCGCGCAGCAGCACCGTCAGGAACAGCGCCTCCTTGGTGGGGAAGTGCAGGTAGACGGTGCCCTTGCCGATGCCGGCGTGCCGGGCGACCTCCTCGATGGTGACCCGCCGGTACCCCCAGCGCAGCAACAGCTCGCCGGCGGCGTCGAGGACCCGCTCCAATCGGGGGTCTGACTCGATGACCGCATCGGCTCTATCGGTCATGCGGTCACCGTAGCCCATCCCGCTGGACGGGGACAAGACCGGTGGGCGCGGGTACCGTCGGGGCGTGGGCGACTACGAACACCTGCTGGTCAAGCAGGACGGCGACACCGTCCGGATCACCATGAACCGTCCCGAGCGGCGCAACGCGCTGTCCGAGGACCACCTGCGCGAGCTGCTGGACGCGTTCGAGACCGCCGGCCGCTCGACCGCCACCGGCATCGTGCTCGGCGCCGAGGGCAAGGCGTTCTCCGCCGGGCACGACTTCGCCGACGTCGCCGCGCGCGACCTGGCCGGCGTGCGCGACCTGCTGCGGCTGTGCACGCAGGTCATGCAGGCCGTCGAGCAGGTGCCGCAGGTGGTGGTCGCGAAGGTGCAGGCGATCGCCACCGCGGCCGGCTGCCAGCTGGTGGCGTCCTGCGACCTGGCCGTGGCCGCGGAGTCGGCGTCGTTCGCGCTGCCCGGCGGGAAGGCCGGCTGGTTCTGCCACACCCCGGCGGTGCCGGTCGCCCGCACCATCGGGCGCAAGCGGCTGATGGAGATGGCGCTGACCGGCGACGCGGTGGACGCGACCACCGCCGCCGAGTGGGGCCTGGTCAACTACGTGGTCCCGGACGCCGAGCTGGACGCCCGCGCCGACGAGCTGCTGGCCCGGGCCACCCGGGGCAGCCGGTTCGGCAAGGGCGTGGGCAAGCAGACCCTCTACGCCCACCTGGACCGCCCGGAGGCCGACGCGTACGCGATCGCGATCGAGGTGATGGCGTCGATGTCGCAGAGCCCCGGCGCCCGCGAGGGCATGGCCAGCTTCCTGGAGAAGCGCCGCCCCACCTGGTCGGACTGACCGGGCGGAGTGCCGCAGCACGGCCGGCGGTGCTCACCGCCGGAGGCGCCGGCGGTGAGCACTCCGGGGCCGTGGACCGTTCGCCGACCGCGACGTCACCGTCCACCCAGTGCGTGCTGTTCCGCGCATCACCAGGTGGACCGACCTGCCGGGCAGTGCGACTAGCACACGGTGCCGACCGGCAGCACGGTCTCGACGTTGCTGCAGAGCTCGCCGTTGTAGGCGGTGTCGGAATCCTGGTCGCCGCGGATCTCGTCGGTGCCGGCGTCCCCGCGGAGGGTGTCGTTCCCGTACCCGCCCTGGAGCACGTCGTCCCCCTCGTGGCCCCGGATCTCGTCACCGCTGTCCCCGGGCCCGTGCGAGTTGGTCGAGTCGTCGCCGTAGAGGTAGTCGCGCTGGGAACCGCCGAAGATGTCGTCGTTGCCCTCCCCGCCCTGGATGATGTCTCCCCCCTGGTTCCCGAAGAGCGTGTCGATGCCGGCGTTGCCGTTGATCTGGTCACCACCACCGAGCCCGCAGATCGTGTCGCCGGCGGGACTGCCGCTGACGTAGTCGACGAAGGGCGAACCGACGAAGATCACCCCGACGGGCAGCGAGTAGTAGGCGAACGGGCTGCCCACGCCGACCGGGTCGGAGCTGTGGTCCTCGAGGTCGCTCGCGGGGACCTGGGTTCCGGAGACGCTGCCGCAGCCGGGCGGAACGGTCACCAGCACCTGGGCGGAGGCGGCGGGCGCCACCACGGCCAGCAGCCCGGAACCGACGGCCACCGCTGCCGCTATGCCGGCGGTGCGACGGGAAAGGGTGCGGTACGTGTGCATGAGGATCTCCTCGGTGGGAATCTGCTTGGTGGGAACGTGGAGCTGCTGGTGACTCTGCGCCCGGGTCGAGGGGCTCTCTGTCGCGAAGTACCGGCTCGGGCGCGTACTCCTGCACAGCACGGCATCCGGCAGGGCCACGCGCCGGTTGCGGCAACGGCGCTCACCGGGCGGGCCAGGTTCCTCGTCCGTCCGTGACATGGCCTCCGGCCTGGAGGGCGCCGGATGGGCGGAGGGCTCGGCGGTGGGAGAGGATCGTCGGATGGTGCGCATCGCCGGGTTGCCGGTGTGGGTCGGTCCCTCCGATCTGGTCGCCGGGGCCCGGGCGGTCATGGGCTGGACCGACGAGGCGGTCGGCGTGGTCGCGGCCCTGCCCGGTCGGGTGTCCGACCTGCTCGACGACGTCGAGACGCTGATCGGGCGGGTCGCGGTGATCGCCGACCGGGTGGACGGGGTGGTCGTGGACGTCCACGCCGCGGTGACCCGGGTGGACTCCGCGGTGGCCCGGGTCGAGGTGGCCATGGGTGGCGCCGAGGTACTGGTCGAGCGGGCCGCTCCGCTGGTCGACGAGGTCGGGGTGGTGGCCGGCAGCGCCAGCGCGCTGGTCGCCGAGGCCGGGGGCATCGCGACCCGGGCCGGTGCGCTGGTCGACCGGGCCGACGGGGTCGCCGACGACGCGGGCGCCCTGGTCGAGCGCGCGGACACGGTGGCGCACGGCGCCGGGGCCCTGGTCCAGCGAGCCGGATCCGTCGCCGAGGGCGCGGGAGCACTCGTGGAGCGCGCCGCCACGGTCGCCGACGACGCCGGAGCACTCGTGGAGCGCGCCAGCACGATCGCCGACGGCGCCGGAGCGCTGGTCCAGCGGGCCGGCGGGGTGTCCGACGGCGCCGCCGAGCTGGTCACCCGGGCCGGGCAGGTCGCCGACGGCGCCGCCACCGTCGTCGGCGCGGCCGGCGGGGTGGCCGACCGGGCCGACGGGCTGGTCGGCAAGGCCGCCGGGTTGACCGACACGGCCGCGGACCTGCTGGCGGTCTACCAGCCCCTGGCCGACCGGGCCGCCCCGTTGGCCGAGGCCTTCGTCAACGAGTTCTCCCGCGCCGAGATCGACGCCGCGGTCCGGCTGATCGACCACCTGCCCAAGCTGGCCGAGCACGTGGAGACCGACATCATGCCGATCCTGGCCACCCTGGACCGGGTCGGACCGGACGTGCACGAACTGCTCGACGTGCTCAAGGACACCCGGATGGTGATCCAGGGCATCCCCGGCTTCCGGCTGCTGCGCCGGCGCGGCGAGGACAAGGAGGAGCAGGCGCTGGAGCAGGCCCGCGAAGAGGCCCGCGAAGAAGCCCGCGAAGAGGCCCGGCAGGAGCGCTGAGCTCAGTCCTCGGCGCGCGCGGCCAGCACCAGGTCGACGATGCTGTCCATCATCTCGGTGAGCTTGTAGTCCTTGGGCGTGTAGACCGCGGCCACCCCGCGCTCGCGCAGCACCGCGGCGTCCTCCGGCGGGATGATCCCGCCGACCACCACCGGCACGTCGTCGGCGCCGGCCGCGCGCAGCCCGTCGACGACGGCCGGCACGACCTCCAGGTGCGATCCCGACAGCACCGACAACCCGACCACGTGCACGTCCTCCTGCACCGCGGCCGCCACGATCTGCGCCGGGGTCAGCCGGATGCCCTGGTAGACCACCTCGAACCCGACGTCGCGGGCGCGCACGGCGACCTGCTCGGCGCCGTTGGAGTGCCCGTCCAGGCCGGGCTTGCCGACCAGCATCCGCAGCCGCGTCCCGAGCCGCTCGCCCGCCGCCCGGACCCGCTCGCGGACGGCGGTGATGTCGGTGCTCGCCGCCGCGTCGCCGCTGACCGCGGCGCCCACCCCGGTCGGGGCCCGGAACTCGCCGAACACCGCGCGCAGCACCCCGGCCCACTCACCGGTGGTCACTCCGGCGCGGGCGCAGGTCAGCGAGGCCTCCATCAGGTTGGCGTCGGTCTTGGCCGCGTCGCGCAGGGCGTCCAGGGCGGCCTGCGCCGCGGCCTGGTCGCGGGACGCGCGCCAGGCCCGCACGGACCCGATCGCGGCGGCCTCGGCCGCCGGGTCGACGGTCTCGATCGCGGCGGCGCCCTCGGCCTGCAACGGGCTCGGCTCGGTGGACTCGAACCGGTTCACCCCGACGACCACGGTCTCCCCGGACTCCATCCGGCGGCGCCGCTCGGCCAGCGCGGACACCAGCCGGCCCTTCATGTAGCCGGACTCGACCGCGGCCACCGCGCCACCCATCTCCTGCACCCGGTCGATCTCGGCACGGGCCCCGGCGACCAGCTCGGCGACCTTGGCCTCGACCACGCGGCTGCCCTCGAACAGGTCCTCGTACTCCAGCAGGTCGGTCTCGTAGGCCAGCACCTGCTGCATCCGCAGCGCCCACTGCTGGTCCCACGGCCGGGGCAGGCCGAGCGCCTCGTTCCAGGCCGGCAGCTGGACCGCGCGGGCGCGGGCGTCCCGGGACAGCGTCACGGCCAGCATCTCCAGCACGATGCGCTGGACGTTGTTCTCCGGCTGGGCCTCGGTGAGCCCGAGCGAGTTGACCTGCACGCCGTAGCGCAGCCGGCGCTGCGTGGGGTCCTGCACGCCGTAGCGCTCGCGGGTGATCTCGTCCCAGAGCGTGCGCAGGGCGCGCAACTTGCACATCTCCTCGACGAACCGCAGGCCGGCGTTGACGAAGAACGAGATGCGGCCGACCACGTCGCCGAAGCGCTCCGGCGGCACCTGGCCGGAGTCGCGCACCGAGTCCAGCACGGCGATCGCCGTGCACAGCGCGTAGGCCAGCTCCTGGTCGGGTGTGGCGCCGGCCTCCTGCAGGTGGTAGCTGCAGATGTTGATCGGGTTCCAGCGCGGCAGCTCGGCCACCGACCAGGCCACCATGTCGGTGATCAGGCGCATGCTCGGCCCGGGCGGGAAGACGTAGGTGCCCCGGGACAGGTACTCCTTGACGATGTCGTTCTGCGTGGTGCCGGCCAGCGCCGCGCGGTCCGCGCCCTGCTCGTCGGCCACCGCCACGTACAGCGCGAGCAGCCACATGGCCGGCGCGTTGATCGTCATCGAGGTGTTGGCGTCGGCCAGCGGGATGCCGTCGAACAGCGCCCGCAGGTCGCCGAGGTGGCTGACCGGGACGCCGACCTTGCCCACCTCCCCGGTGGCCAGCTCGTCGTCGGGGTCGTAGCCGGTCTGGGTGGGCAGGTCGAAGGCCACCGACAGGCCGGTCTGGCCCTTGGCCAGGTTGCGCCGGTAGAGCGCGTTGGACTTCTCGGCCGACGAGTGCCCGGCGTAGGTCCGGATCACCCAGGGTCGGTCTCGCTCGCGGTCGCTCGGGTACGGCACCGGACACCTCCGCCATCGGGGGCTCGACCTGCTGGTCGGCCCACCCTACTGGCGCGTAGCCCCCGCTCCGGCCCCGATGGAGCGCCCGTCACACCCGGGCGGACCGCCGGATCGATCAAGCAGCCGTCCGCGCGCGACCCCGGCCGACAGGCCGACAATGGGGGCATGGCCGACCAGATGACCCGGTTGTTCGTGCTCTTCGGCGGGCTGCTCATGATGGGCGGGTTGGCCCTGGCGCTGCGCTGGACGTTCGGCACCGGGCGCAACCAGCCGGCCCCGCACGTCCCCGACCCCGACGACCCCACCGGCGACGGGCTGCTCGAGGAGGTCTCCCGGGTACCGACCGAGCCGGCCGCGCAGGTGCTGCGCGGCCGGCTCGGGGCGGCGGGCATCCGGGCCACCGTCGGTCGGGTGGACGGCGGGTTCCGGTTGCTGGTGTTCCGCGACGATCTGGTGAACGCCCGCGTGGTGCTCAGCCGGGGCGCCCTGGAGTAGCACCCGGTAGCGCTCAGACCCGGTGGTAGCGGGCGTCGAAGAAGCTGAACACGCCGAAGGCGATGAAGCCCAGGGCCACCAGGATCAGCAGGTAGGGGCCGAACGGCTGGGCGGCCAGCGTCTTCAGCGCGGCGTCGATGCCACCGGCCTCCTGCGGGTTGAAGTTGATCGCGGCGAACAGCACCAGGATGCCGACGATGCCGGTGGCGATGCCGCGGCCGATGTAACCGGCCTGGCCGCTGCGCAGCGCCAGCTGGCGGGCCCGGCGGTCCGAGGGCAGGTCCATCTCCTCGGTGAACTTCTGCTGCCAGCCGCGGACGATCTTGTAGACGCCCAGCGCGACGATGAGCAACCCGGCCAGCCCGACCAGGAACTGCCCGCCGGGCAGGGCCAGCACGCCCGCGGTGGCCGCCTGCTGCTGGTTGCCCCCGCCACCGCTGCCCATCGCGGTGCGCCCGGCCAGGAAGGCCAGCACGACGAACAGCACGGCCTTGGCCCCGCTGGTGACCTTCTTGCGGACGACCTTCTTCTTGTCCGACATGTAGGTGTAGCCCCAGATCGCCTCCTCCACCTTCCACAGCGCGGCGAACACGAAGCCGACCACCAGCACCCAGAGCAGGACCTGCCCGAACGGCTGCTGGGCGATGGCCTGGAAGGCGCCGTTCTGGTCGGCCTGCTCACCGCCCTGCCCGAAGGCGATCTGCAGGGCGAGCAGCCCGATCAGGATGTGGGTGATGCCGTAGGCGAGGATCCCCACCCGGGCGCCGATCTTGACGGGACGGCTGTTGGCCACCTGCCGGGCGGACTGGTTGGCACTCTGGCCTGCGCTGGTCACATCCGCGAAGTTCCCGCAGACGGATGATTCCATGCAACGAGTCGTTAATCCCCGCCGGAGTGGGTACCGGCCAGCGCCCGGCGGCGCCGTCGGCCGTGCACGGCGCGCACCACCAGCACCACCCCCACCACCAGCACCAGGACGCCGGTGGCCGCCGGCCCCACCAGGTGCGCGGACTGCCGCACGGCCGCCGACGCCGCGCTGCCCAGGCTCACGTACACCAGGCCCCACACCACGGCCCCGAGCGCGGTGTACGGGGCGAAGCGGCGCAGCGGCATCCGCAACGTCCCGGCCAGCACCGGGACCAGCGAGTGCGCCACGGCCAGGAACCGGGACACCACGATCGCCCGCCCGGCACCGCCCCGCAGCACCCGCTCGGCCCGCAGCCAGTGCCGCTCCCCGACCTTGCGCCCGGCCCAGGACGCCCGCAACGGGCCGCCGAACCGCCGCCCGATCAGGTAGCCCCCGGTCTGGCCGAGCACGCTGGCCCCGGCCGCGACGGCGGCCAGCGCGACGTACTCGGGCAGGTTGCCGACCGTCGTCGCGGCGGCCAGCAGCACCACCTCGCCCGGGGTGACCAGGCCGATCAGCACCGTCGTCTCGAGCACCAGCAGCACCGCGACGACCGCGTAGAGCTGGCCGGCGGGGATCGCGTCGAGGGCGCCGAGCAACGAGTCCAGCCAGTGCGTGTCCACCGACCCAGCGTGTCGGCGATGATCGCCCGGGCCCATCCGGGCAACTACTGGACGTGCCGGGGGTTTCCCCCCATCCCGGACCGGGGTCAGCGCTCGGGGTCGGCCGTCACCCGGGAGATGTCGGCGCCCAGGCCGCGCAGGTTCTCCACGAACCGCGGGTAGCCGCGGTCGATGTGCTCGACGTCCCAGACCTCGGTCCGCCCGTCCGCGCACAGCGCGGCCAGCACCAGCCCGGCCCCGGCCCGGATGTCGCTGGCCCACACCGGCGCGCTGGACAGCCGCCGCACCCCGCGCACCACGGCGTGGTGGCCGTCGGTCCGCGCGTCGGCGCCGAGCCGGACCATCTCGTCGACGAACCGGAACCGCGACTCGAACACGTTCTCGGTGATCATGGAGGTGCCGTCGGCCACCGCGGACAGCGCGATCGCCATCGGCTGCAGGTCGGTCGCGAAGCCGGGGTAGGGCAGGGTGACGAAGTCGACGGCCTTGGGGCGGCCGTCCAGGGTCACGGTGAACTCGTCGCGGCCGGTGTCGGTGGTCGCGCCGGCGCTGCGCAGCTTGTCCAGCACCAGGTCCAGGTGGTGCGGGTCGACCCCGCGCACGGTGACCCGCCCGCCGGTCATGGCCGCGGCGAACGCCCAGGTGGCCCCGACGATCCGGTCGCCGATCACCCGGTGCTCGGTCGGCTGCAGTCCGGTCACGCCGTGCACGGTCAGCGTGGACGTGCCGACACCGTCGATCTTGGCACCCATCTGCTGCAGCATGGTGCACAGGTCGACGATCTCCGGCTCGCGCGCGGCGTTGTCGATCACCGTGGCGCCGTCCGCCAGCACCGCGGCCATCAGGATGTTCTCCGTCGCCCCGACGCTGGGGAAGTCCAGCCAGATCTGCGCGCCGCGCAGCTCCTCGGCGAAGGCGACCACCCGACCGTGCTCGATCTCGGTGGTGGCGCCCAGCTTGCGCAGCCCGGCCTGGTGCATGTCCAGCGGGCGCGAACCGATCGCGTCCCCGCCCGGCAGCGGGACCACGGCCCGGCGGCAGCGGGCGAGCAGCGGGCCCAGCACGCACACCGACGCCCGCAGCTTCGACACCGACTTGTAGTCGGCCTGGGCGCCGGGCTCGGCCGGGACGTCGATGGTCACCGTGTCGTGCTCGACCTCCACCGTGCAGCCCAGGCTGCGCAGGACGTCGGCCATCAGCGGGACGTCGAGGATCTCCGGGCAGTTGGTGATGGTCGTCGTGCCCTCGGCGAGCAGGGCCGCGGCCATCAGCTTCAGCACGCTGTTCTTCGCCCCGACCACGTCCACCGAACCGACCAGGCGGGCGCCGCCGGCCACCGCGAAATGCTCTGCCACGACGGGCGACGCTATCCCCTCGGTCCGGGGCTCACGCAGCCGGCCGGAGCCGGCGCTCGCAGGCGATCATGGCGTGGTCCACCACGGCGGTCAGCTCGTCGGCGGTCGCGCCGTCGCGGGCCTGCAGGGACATCCCGAACTGCACCGTGCTGACGTAGGCCGCGAGGGCGTCGAGATCGGTGTCCGGCGGCACGTCCCCGGCGGCACGTCCCCGGCGGCACGTCCCCGGCGGCCCGGCCGGTCTCCAGCCGCTCGCGCAGCGCGGCCGTCGACCCGCGCCGCTGCTCGGCGAGGAAGTCGCGCACGCCCTCGGTGGACGGGGTGCAGGCGCTCGCCGCGACCGTCGCGCACCTGGCCGGCGACGGCGGGCGCACGATCACCGGCACCGCCCTGCTGGTGGACGCCGGAGCCAACGCGTGAGGCCGGACATAGGGTGACCCCATGGCCGTGCACCTGACCAGGATCTACACCAAGACCGGCGACGACGGCACCACCGCGCTCGGCGACCTCAGCCGGGTGCCCAAGACCGACGTCCGGCTCGCGGCCTACGCCGACACCGACGAGACCAACGCCGCGCTCGGGGTCGCGGTGACCGTCGGCGGGCTGGCCGACGCGCTGCTGGTCCCGCTGCGCCACGTGCAGAACGACCTGTTCGACGTGGGCGCCGACCTGTGCACGCCGATCGTGCCGGATCCGGAGTACCCGCCGCTGCGGGTCACCGAGGAGTACGTGACGCGGCTGGAGGGGTGGTGCGACGAGTTCAACGAGGGCCTGCCCAAGCTGGACTCGTTCGTGCTGCCCGGCGGCACTCCGGGCGCGGCGTACCTGCACGTGGCGCGCACGGTGGCCCGCCGGGCCGAGCGCTCGGTGTGGGCGCTGCTGGAGCACGACCCGGACCGCACCAACCCGCTCACCGCGAAGTACCTCAACCGGCTCAGCGACCTGCTGTTCATCCTCGGCCGGGCGGCCAACCCGCACGGAGACGTCCTCTGGCGCCCCGGCGGGCCCACCCGCTGACCATGCTGACCTATGGGGGCCCTCCCCCGGCTCCCCGTCAGGAGGCCTGGCGGTAGCCGGTGGAGCGGCCCGGTGGGGCGGCCTCCAGCCAGGACAGGAAGCCGGTCAGCACGCCGGGGGCCATGGCCAGTTCGAGGGGCACCTCGCCCACCCGGCAGCTGAGCACCGAATCGGCCTGCGGGATGGCGTAGAGCTCGGCCGAGGTGGTCGCGCGCCGGTCGAGGATCACCAGTTCGGCGCGGTCCAGCACCACCGACGGGCCGGGCCGGAAGCTGGTGAGCCGGAACCAGGCCAGCTCGTTGCCGCGGTACCGGCCGACCCCGAAGTGCCAGCCGGCCGAGGGGTCACCGGCGGCGCGGGCGCCGAACCGGCCCCCGAACGCCGGACGGCGGCGCAGATAGACATCCACGCCGCCGCCCCGCATCAACTGCAGTCTCCGGTAGGTCAGGTAGCCCAGGCACAGGCAGGCGAGCAGCAACAGGACGATGACCAGCACCGCTGTCGCCTGCACCGCCGGCTCCGGCTACTCGGCCGCGCCGGCGGCTCTCAGCCGCACGGTGGCCCGGGCCGCCGCGACCGAGTCGTCGTTCTCGGCCCGCTGCAGCGCCGACCGGGCCCGCGAGACGTCGATCTCGTCGGCCGTCTCGGCGTACTCGGCCAGCACGGTCACCGAGTCCGGGGTGACGTGCAGGAAGCCACCGTGCACCGCGAGGGTGGTCTCGGTGCCGTCCGTCCCGTCCACCCGGACCACCGCCGAGTCGTCCAGCTGGGCCAGCGTCGGCTCGTGCCCCGGCAGGATGCCGATCTCGCCGACCGTCGTGCGGGCGCGCACGAACGAGGCCTGGCCCGACCAGATCCGCCGCTCGACCGCGACCAGGTCGACCGTCATCTCCGCCATCTCAGCCCTCGAGCTTCTTGCGGTTCTTGTCCAGGTCCTCCAGGCCACCGCAGAGGAAGAAGGCCTGCTCCGGGACGTCGTCGAAGTCGCCCTTGGCGATCTTGTCGAACGCCTCGATGGTCTCCTTGAGCGGCACCGTCGAGCCGGGCTGCTGGGTGAACTGCTCGGCGACCAGCAGGTTCTGCGACAGGAAGCGCTCGATGCGCCGGGCCCGGCCGACCAGCTGCCGGTCCTCCTCGGAGAGCTCGTCGATGCCCAGGATGGCGATGATGTCCTGCAGGTCGGAGTACTTCTGCAGGATCCGCTTGACCTCGTTGGCCACCCGGAAGTGCTCCTCGCCGACGTACTGCGGGTCGAGGATGCGGGAGGTCGAGGTCAGCGGGTCCACCGCCGGGTAGATCCCCTTCTGGGAGATCGGCCGGGACAGCTCGGTGGTCGCGTCCAGGTGGGCGAACGTGGTGGCCGGCGCCGGGTCGGTGTAGTCGTCGGCGGGCACGTAGATCGCCTGCATCGAGGTGATCGACCGGCCGCGGGTCGAGGTGATCCGCTCCTGCAGCTCACCCATCTCGTCGGCCAGGGTGGGCTGGTAGCCCACCGCGGACGGCATCCGGCCCAGCAGGGTGGACACCTCGGAGCCGGCCTGGGTGAACCGGAAGATGTTGTCGATGAAGAGCAGCACGTCCTGGTTCTGCTCGTCGCGGAAGTACTCCGCCATGGTCAGCGCGGACAGCGCCACCCGCATGCGGGTGCCCGGCGGCTCGTCCATCTGACCGAACACCAGCGCGGTGTTCTGGATGACGCCGCTCTCGGTCATCTCGGTGATGAGGTCGTTGCCCTCACGGGTGCGCTCACCCACGCCGGCGAACACCGAGGTGCCACCGAAGTTCTGGGCGACCCGCTGGATCATCTCCTGGATCAGCACCGTCTTGCCCACGCCGGCCCCGCCGAACAGACCGATCTTGCCGCCGACCACGTACGGGGTGAGCAGGTCCAGCACCTTGATGCCGGTCTCCAGCATCTCGGTGCGGCCCTCGAGCTTGTCGAACGCCGGCGCCTTGCGGTGGATGCCCCACAGCTCGCCGGTGATCTCCAGGTCGGGCTGGTCCAGGCACTCGCCGAGCGCGTTGAACACGTGCCCCTTGACCTGGTCGCCGACCGGCACCGAGATCGGCCGACCGAGGTCGGTCACCGGCTGCCCGCGGACCAGGCCGTCGGTCGGCTGCATGGAGATGGTGCGGACCAGGTTGTCGCCCAGGTGCTGGGCGATCTCCAGGGTCAGCGTCTTGGCGAGCTCGCCGATCGAGACCTCGACGGTGAGCGCGGAGTAGAGCTCCGGCACCTCGTTGCGGGGGAACTCGACGTCGACGACCGGGCCGGTGACCCGGACCACCCGGCCGGTCCTGGTGCCGGTGTCAGCGGTGGCGGTCATCAGTTCTCACTCCCTACGCTCACGAGAGCGTCGGCGCCACCGACGATCTCACTGATCTCCTGCGTGATCTGCGCCTGCCGGGCCTGGTTGGCCTCCAGTGTCAGGGTACGGATCAGCTCGTTCGCATTGTCGGTCGCGGCCTTCATGGCCCGCTGGCGGTTCGCCGACTCCGACGCCGCCGACTCCAGCAGGGCGGCGAACAGCCGGGCCCCGATGTACTTCGGCAGCAGCGCGTCGAACAGCGCGTCCGCGCTGGGCTCGAACGCGTACAGCGGCCGGACCTCCGAGGTCGCCTCCTGCGTGGCCTGCTCGGCGGTGCGCCCGACGGCGTCGCCCTCGGCGATGCGGTCGGTCTCGCTGCCGGCGTACTCGACCTCCATCGGCGCCATCCGGCGCGCCTGCGGGGTCTGCGTGACCATGTTCTTGAACTGCGTGTAGACCAGGTGCAGCTCGTCGACGCCGCGCACCTCGTCCTCGCCCGGACCGTCCGCGGTGTCGTCGGCACCGGTCATGAACGCGGTGACCAGCGTGCTGGCCACCTCCGCCGCGTCGGAGTAGTTGGGCTGCTCGGAGAACCCGGTCCAGGAGGCCTCGACCGGGCGCCGGCGGAACCGGTAGTAGTTCACGCCCTTGCGCCCGATCACGTAGAGCACCGGCTCCTTGCCCTGCTCGCGCAGCAGCGACTGGAGCTGCTCGGCCTCCTTGAGCACGTTGGCGTTGTAGCCACCGGCCTGGCCGCGGTCACTGGTCACCACCAGCACCGCGGCCCGGGTCGCGTTCTCCCGCTCGACCAGCAGCGGGTGGTCCAGCGCCGCGTTGTTGGCCAGCTCGGTGAGCACGGCCGTCATCTGCTCGGCGTAGGGCTTGGCCGCTTCGACCCGGGCGCGGGCCTTCACGATCCGCGAGGTCGCGATCAGCTCCATGGCCCGGGTGATCTTCTTGATGGACTGCGTCGACCTGATCCGCCGCCGCAGCACACGGATCTGTGCCGCCATTGCTCCGCTCGCCTACTTCGCGCTGCTACCGGCCGGCGCGGCCCGGTTGACCTTGACCGACTCGCGGTCGACCTCGTCCTCGTCGAGCGCCTCGGCCTCGGCCTCCTTGGGCACCACCGAGGATCCGTCGGTCGCGGTGAAGTCCTTCTTGAAGCCCTTCACCGCGTCGGCGATCCGGTCGGAGAGCTCGTCGGAGAGCTTCCCGGTGTCCCGGATCTCGCCGAGGATGCCCTCGTGGTTGCGCCGGACGTGGTCGAGGAACTCCGACTCGAACCGGCGCACGTCGTTCACCGGCACCGAGTCCAGGTGGCCGCGGGTGCCCAGGAAGATCGAGACGACCTGCTCCTCGACCGGCTGCGGCTGGAACTGGCCCTGCTTGAGCAGCTCCACCAGCCGGCTGCCGCGCCCCAGCGCCGCGGCCGAGGCCGCGTCCAGGTCGGAGCCGAACGCGGCGAACGCCCCCAGCTCGCGGTACTGCGACAGGTCCAGCCGCAGTGAGCCGGACACCGACTTCATCGCCTTGATCTGCGCGTCCCCACCGACCCGGGAGACCGAGATGCCCACGTTGATCGCCGGCCGGACGCCCTGGTTGAACAGGTCGGACTCCAGGAAGACCTGGCCGTCGGTGATCGAGATGACGTTGGTCGGGATGTAGGCCGACACGTCGTTGGCCTTGGTCTCGATGATCGGCAGGCCGGTCATCGAGCCGCCGCCGAGCTCGTCGGACAGCTTCGCGCAGCGCTCCAGCAGCCGGGAGTGCAGGTAGAAGACGTCGCCCGGGTAGGCCTCGCGACCCGGCGGGCGGCGCAGCAGCAGCGAGATGGCGCGGTAGGCCTCGGCCTGCTTGGACAGGTCGTCGAACACGATCAGGACGTGCTTGCCCTGGTACATCCAGTGCTGGCCGAGCGCCGAGCCGGTGTAGGGGGCGAGCCACTTGAAGCCGGCCGGGTCGTTGGCCGGGGAGGCGACGATCGTCGTGTACTCCAGCGCGCCGGAGTCCTCCAGCGACTGCCGGATGCCGGCGATCGTGGAGCCCTTCTGGCCGATCGCCACGTAGATGCAGCGCACCTGCTGCTTCGGGTCGCCGGTGGCCCAGTTCTGCTTCTGGTTGATGATCGTGTCCACGCAGACGGCCGTGCGGCCGGTCTTGCGGTCACCGATGATCAGCTGGCGCTGGCCGCGACCGATCGGGGTCATCGCGTCGATGGCCTTGATGCCGGTCTGCAGCGGCTCGCTGACGCCCTGGCGCTCCATCACCGACGCGGCCTGCAGCTCGAGCACGCGCTGGGTCTCGGCCTCGATGTCGCCCAGGCCGTCGATGGTGTTGCCCAGCGGGTC
>DASQMQ010000122.1:0-4325 GCA_035645455.1 Pseudonocardia sp. | reverse complement strand
GGTCGGCCAGGTCGGCCAGCGCGTCGGGATCGCCCACCTCCTGGACCGCGAGCACGTCCGGCGCCAGCACCCCGATCGTGTCCGCCAACGAGGCGAGCTCGGCCTGGTAGGCGGCGTCCGTGCGCGGTCCGCCGCCCGCTCCGGGCCGGAACGGGTTCTCCGGATTCCACGTGCCGATCCGCACCACCACCGCAGCGTCCCCTCTCCCACCTCGGCGTTGTCGTCTGGTGCAGAGTCGCGGACTGCATGTCAGGCTCGACGGAGTTCGAACCACACGCGTTTGCCGCCAGGGTGGTCCTGGGTGCCCCAGCTGTCGGACAGTGCGTCGACGAGCTGGAGGCCGTACCCGCCGTCCCCGGTTGGTGCGCCCGGGACGGGTGGGGTGGTGGAGGTGTCGAGTACCGCGACGTACAGCACGAGGCCGGTCAGTGACAGCTCCAGGCGCAGCGGGGCGCGTCCGGTCACGTGCCGTACGACGTTGCTGACCAGCTCGGTCAGCAGCAGCAGTGCGTCGTCGCAGAACGGCTCGGCCGACCAGCCGGTCAGGAGGTGGTGCGCTACGCGTCTGGCGGCCGAGACGCTTGCTGGTGTCGCCGGTAGGTCGACGCTCGCGCGCAGGGCGACCGCGGCCGCTGTCATGGTGTGGTCCTGTCGTCCGCGCCGTTGCCGCCGGGCTCCGGTAGGACGTCGAGCACGTTGAGCAGCCCGAGGGTCTGGAACACCCGCATGGGCGCGCCGGTGCCCAGCCGCACGGCCACCCGTCTGCCCTGCTCCCGGGCGCGGTGGTCGGCGCGCAGGACGAGCCGCACCCCGGAGGAGTCCATGAACTCCAACGCCGCCAGGTCGATCACCAGCAGCGCCGGCCGGGCGTGTTCGGCCTCCGCGATGCGTTCCTGGGCCTGCTCGTAGGTGGCGAGGTCGAGTTCACCGGTCAGGACAACTTCAACGGCAGGGACGGCATCGGGAGCCGGTGTCGGCACCGGGCCTTCGGGTTCGTCGCAGGACAGCTGCGTCACGGTGCCGCCTCGATGACAAGGATCGCGATGTCGTCGCGCAGCCGCCCGCGCTGGAACCCGACGACGTCGGCGAGCACCGCATCAGCGACGTCCTGCGCGGTCAGGTGCTCGGGCGAGCCCACAGTCATGGCCAGCCTGTCCGAGCCGTAGAACCCGTCCACTCCCCGCGCCTCCGTCACTCCGTCGGTGTAGAGCACCATCATGTCGCCTGCCGCGATGTCCACCGTCACCTCGGTCAGGATGACGTCGGGATACACCCCGAGCAGCGTTCCCGGCGCGAGCACGGGCTCCACCCGACCCTCGCGCCGGAGCAGCGGCGGCGGGTGCCCGGCCCCGGCCAGGCGCACCGAAGCCCCCTCATCGGTGACGGTGAGCAGGCCCTGGACCACGGTCGCGAAGCGGGCGGCAGCGCCGCCGGTTTCGAGCAGCATGGCGTGGTTGAGCCGGTGCAGCACCTCGACCGGGCCGAGACCGTGCGCGACCTCCGCGCGGACGGTGTGTCGGATCAGCGCGGTGAGGGCAGCGGCCTCCGCCCCCTTGCCGCAGACGTCGGCCACCACGAACGCCCACTGCCCCGGCACGGCACCGGCGACCACGTCGTAGAGGTCGCCGCCGACCCGGACGTCGGACCCGTCGGCGGTCTGCGCGCGGTACCGGGCGGCCAGCCGCAGACCGGGCGCCGGCGGGAGAGCGGCCGGCAGCAGCGCGGCCTGCAGCGTGTGCGCCGTGTGGTGCTGCTGCTGGTAGAGCCATGCGTTGTCCAACGCTACGGCTGCGCCAGCCGCGAGCTGCTCGGCGAACGCCAGGTCGACCTCGTCGAAGTGCTGCCCGGACTCCGCCTGCACCAGGGTCACCGCTCCCAGGCTCCGGCCGCGGACGAGGAGGGGCACGACCACCGCGGAGCGCATCCCGATCGAGCGCAGCAGCGTCAGGTGCTCCTCGTCCACCGCCGCCGCCACCAGCATCTCGTCGGAGATCGTCGGGAAGAACGCCGGTACCCCGGTGCGGCTGACCTGGATCGTCCCCCCGGTGGCGGCGGGATCGGGTGGGTAGCGCTGCTGCAGCTGGGCGACGAAGGCGACCTTGCCGGGGTCGTTGTGCGCCACGGCGACCTGCTCCACCCGGTCGTCGCGCACCAGGTTGACCGCGCACCAGTCGGCGATCTCCGACACCGCGAGGTCGGCGACCCGCTGCAGCCGCTGCTCCACCTCCAGCGGGGCCTCCATCAGCCGGGCGGTGCGGGCCAGGAAGGTCATTCGGCTCAGCTCGCGCTCTGCGCGCACCCGCGCGTCCCGCTCCGCGGCCAGCAGCCGCGCCCGGTCGAGGCCCTGGGCGCACATCGCGGTCACCGCGACCAGGAAGTCCCGCTCGTCGGTGGAGAACCGGCGCGGGGAGCGGAAGCTGAACACCACCGCTCCCAGGTCGCGGTCCTCGACCCGCAGCGGCAGGCACGCGGTCGCGTGCACCCCACCCGAGGTCCCGATCGGCGCCATCGCTGGGTACCGGTCGTGCCACTGCTGCGCGTCCTCCAACCACACCGGGGACGCCCCGAGTACCGCATCCGACAGCGGCCGGCCGCGTTCGAGCACGATCCGTTCGTAGCGTCGGGTCAGGTCCTCCGGCCATCCCGTCGAGTGCAGGACCGCGAGGGTGTCGTGGTCCACCCGCGTGTAGACGCTGGCCGCGTCGGCGCCCAGCAGCTCCGCCGCGGTGGTACCCACCAGACGTCCGACCGCGGCCGGCGTGACCGCCCCCAGCAGCTCGCCGGCTAGATGCCGGAACGCACCGGCCTGCGCCAGCTCCGTGGTCACCGACCGACCCGCTCCAGGCGCGGCCCGCGCCGCGCTCTCGCGGTCCAGGGGCCACCACCGGTCATGACGACGACGTTCACGGCGTGAGTGAACCAGTGCCGGTAGGCAGCTGTGGCCGAAGGGTGAGAACCCGTCTTCTCCACCCAGCTTCCCCCGTCGTCTCGCCGTGGCGATGCGGCGCAACGGGGCGCACTCGACGAGTGGGCACGCCCTACTCCCGACGGCGACGGCTGCCCAGGTCGATCGATGCGTCGATCGCGCCGAGCACGCCGCCCCGCTCGGGTGGGTCGCTGCTGCCGGCGAGCTGGTGAGTGACGTAGGGCGCGCACCTCCGCGGCCAGCTCCCGCACGGCCAGGGCGACCCGCTCGTCGTCCGGCGCCGCGCGGTCGGTCATCGCCTTCCCGGCGGCGGTCCGGCCGCCGGCCCATTCGTAGCTCGTCGGAACGTCGGTCGCCATGGCCCGACCTTGGCACAGGACGGGCGCCGCGGTCAGCGGCGGGCGAGCGCGAGGCCGGCGGCGCCGAAGCCGACCGCGGTCATGGCGTAGGCCGCCGCGTCCAGCGGCACGTTGGCGAGCACGACGAACGCCACGAAGTGCAGTGGCTGCGACACCGCCAGCACGATCCCGGCCCACGCCGGCACGGCGCGCGAGCGCCACAGCGCCAGCCCCAGCAGCACCGTGCCGACGATGTGGCCGAGGACGAACAGCAGCACGGCGACGCCGACGGCCGGGTGCTCCATCGCGGCGACGGCGTCGAACAGCCGCACCGCGACGGCCCGGTCGGTCCCGGTGTCGACCAGCGCCCGGGCCAGGCCGTCGGTGTCGGGCATGACCAGCGCGGCCGACCAGCCCGGGACGGCCACCAGCAGGGCGGCGGTGGCCAGCCGGGGCGCGCCGGGCAGGGCGGCGAGACCGGCGGCGAGCACCCCGGGCACCAGCAGCAGCGCGATCGGCAGCCGCAGCCAGAGCATCGCGTCGACGGCGCCCGGCGAGGCCGCGACAGCATCGAGGACGGCACTTCCGTCGCCGGCCGACCCGTACGGGGCGATGATCCTGCTGAGGCCGACGGCCAGCGGCGCGATCGGGGCGGCGACGGCGAGCGCGACGCGCAGGGCGCGTCCGGTCGGCGGCGCGGCCGCGGTGGGCCGGGAGTGGGCGGTGGCGGTCATGGGACGGCTCCTGGGGTCGGGGTCGTGGGGGGCACCACGCTCCACCGGACGAGCCGCCGTGTCCTCGGGGCTGGCACCGGACCGGTCTGCGTGCCCGGCCCTCCGTGCCGGCACGGAGGTGACCGGGCCCGCGCCGGCCTTGTCGTGGGCCGGTGCCGTGGCCCCGCATCCTCGCGGTCGCGGCCGTGCCGGTCGCCGCGGCCGCCGCCGGTGCCGCCGGGCTGACGGTGTCCGCGCCGGCAGCCGAGGTGGCGTGGTTCATCGCCGCCCTGCTGCCGCTCGTCGTGACCCGCCGGACCGCGGTGAGCGCGAGCCGGTGGATCGTCC
>DASQMQ010000121.1:0-3344 GCA_035645455.1 Pseudonocardia sp. | reverse complement strand
GGACCGGCGCGGCCGGGTCCCCGGCGAGGGCGGCGTCCACCGCGTCGAGACGGCGGTGCAGGACGGTCAGGACGTCGGCCGGGCCGGCCGGCATGCCCCGCACCAGCCACTTCAGCGTCCGGGACCGCCGGACCCGGTGGGTGAGCCGGGCGGCCACCCCGCCGTCCACGGCGGTGCCGGCGAGCAGGTCGTCGCGCAGCCGCCGCGACCGGGCCGCGGCGTCGGCCCAGCCGGCGACGGCGAGGAAGCGGCCCAGCCCGTCCAGCTCGCGGGCGGCGGCGGTGGCGGGCGTCCAGAACGGCACGGCGCGGTCGGCGTCGAGCACCTCGGCCGCGGCCTCCTGGACCACGTCGCCCTGCAGGGTGACGCGCAGCACCAGGCCGGCGGGCCAGTCGGGCAGCAGCGGCCCGAGGGGGACGTGCAGCCGGTCGAGGGTCAGGCCGTCGCGGTCCGGACCCAGGCCGGCCAGCACCCGGCCACCGGGAAGGGCCATGCCGCCGTGCTGCCCGTGATGGGCGTGGTGCCCGCCGTGGCCCTCGGGCGGTGGTGGCTGGTGCTGGTCCTGGTCGGTGCGGTGCCCGGCGTGGGCGGTGGCGTGCTCGCCGGGGACGGGGGGTCCGGGCCGGGAGCCGGCGGGCGCCGTTCGGCGCTGGTGCCCGGCGTCGGCCACCTGTCGGACGGCCGCATCGAGCGCCGACGGCACCCGGCCGGGGTCGAGGACGGCGGTGCGGGCGCGCGGTGCGGGCACCGCCCGCCAGACCTCGTCGACGACCGCGGCGAGCGCCGGGCCGGCCGCGCCGGCGACGACGAGGACGTCCGCGTCCGCCGGGCCGGCGGCGGCCGGCCAGCCCCGGTGGGCCAGCTCGGCCTCCACGCGGAGCCGGACCGCCGTGCCCCCCGGGGCCGGGGCGACCAGCACGTGCGGTCGCCGGGCACCGGCGCGCAGCAGCGCCGCGGTCAGGTCCACCGCAGCGCCCCCTCGCGCCAGGCGTAGAGCACCCCGGCCAGCAGGATGGCCAGGAACAGGAACATCTCGACCACGGCCGCCGGGCCGACCCGGGACACCACCAGCGTCCACGGGTACATGAACAGCATCTCCATGTCGAACGCCAGGAAGACCAGGGTGACCGCGTACCAGCGGACGTGGAAGCGCGAGAAGGCGTGCTCGGTCATCGGCACGCCGCCGGTGAACGGCGGCACCGGCGCCGCCTCCCGGGCCACGGCGAGGGATGCGGACAGGGCGCCGCACCCCGCCACCAGGACGACCCCGACGACGCCCAGCACGAGCACCGGACCGAACTGCACCGGCCACCTCCTCGATACCTGTAGGGGGTACCGGGATGGTGGCGCACCGGACCCCCGGCTGTCCAGCCGGTCAGGTCCGGCCGGTCAGCCCTTCACGCACAGGATCGTGCGCAGCCGGGCGACCACGTCGACCAGGTCGGCCTGCTGGGCCATGACCTGCTCCAGGTCCTTGTAGGCACCCGGGATCTCGTCGACCACCCCGCTGTCCTTGCGGCACTCCACGCCCTCGGTCTGGGCCTGCAGGTCGGCGACCGTGTAGAGCTTGCGGGCCGCGGTGCGCGACATCCGCCGGCCCGCGCCGTGGCTGGCCGACCGGTACGCCGCGTCGTTCTCCTTGCCCCGCACGATGTACGAGCCGGTGCCCATCGAGCCCGGGATGATCCCCATCCGCCCGCCGGCGGTGGAGATGGCACCCTTGCGGGTGACGATCAGGTCGAGGCCGTCGTAGGTCTCCTCGGAGACGTAGTTGTGGTGGCAGGAGATCTCCGCGCCGTACTCGACCGGCCGGCGCAGCGCCTTCGTCACCGCCGCCTTGACCAGCTCCATCATCACCCGCCGGTTGAGCCGCGCGTACTCCTGCGCCCAGTACAGGTCGGTGCGGTACGCGGCCATCTCCGGGGTCCCGTCCAGGAACACGGCCAGGTCGCGGTCGGGCAGGTCGGCGTTGTGCGGCAGGTCCTTGGCCGCGGCCATGTGCACATCGGCGAGCACCTTGCCGATGCCCCGCGAGCCGGAGTGCAGCATCAGCCAGACCCGGTCGTCGGCGGCCAGGCACATCTCCACGAAGTGGTTGCCGGTGCCGAGCGTGCCCAGCTGCTGGCCGGCGCGCTCGCGCAGCTTGTCCGCGGTGGTCCAGGACGCCTTGTCGATCGCGTCGAGGGCGTCGAACCGGGCCCAGAAGCCGGTCCAGTCGGTCTCCGCGGTCATCCCGATCCGGGCCAGGTCGGCGCCGTGCCGGTGCGCGCCCCGCCCGACCGGCACGTCCCGCTCGATCTGCGCCCGGACCCGGGCCAGCGAGTCCGGCAGGTCGGCCGCGGTCAGCCCGGTCGGCACCGCGCTCATCCCGCAGCCGAGGTCGACCCCGACCGCGCCGGGGGACACCGCCTCGCGCATGGCGATCACCGAGCCCACGGTGGCGCCGTAGCCCTGGTGGCAGTCGGGCATGACCGCGACGCCGTGGGTCCACGGCAGGTCCGCGCAGTTGCGCAGCTGGCGCATGGCACCGGGCTCGGTCTCGGCGGGGTCGAGCCACATGCGGATCGGCGCGGCGGAGTCGGTCAGGGTGGTGTGCACGGCGCCTCCTTCGGCGTCCCGGTGGATCGGGTGCCGCCGAGTGTGATCGACGGCGGGCCGGATGTCCGCTCCTTATCGACGTGCCCTACCCCCCTACGGTATATTCGCCGAGACGTCAGCGGTCGCGCGGCACCACCGCGCGGCCACCACGGAGCACGGGAGGCAGCAGCGATGAGCCCGACACGACCCGGACGCGACCGGAGCACCGCGGCCCGGCTCACCGCCTACGGGGCGGCGCTCGCCCTGCTCGTCACCGGGGCCTACGCCGTCGGCACCGCCGTCGGTCCGCTCCCCACCGCCGCCGGCGAGCACGGCGCGGTGTCCGCCGACGCCGGGGCCGCCGGCCACGGGGACAGCCACGGGAGCGCCACCGCGACCACGGGCGACCTTCCCGGCGGGCTGGCGTCGAGCCGGGACGGCTACACCCTGACCCCGCTGGACCCGACGCTCACCCCGGGCGCCGCGGAGACCTTCGCCTTCCGGATCACCGGGCCCGACGGCGCCGCGGTCACCGCGTTCGACGTCGAGCACGACAAGCGCATGCACCTGATCGTCGTGCGCCGGGACACCACCGGCTTCCAGCACGTCCACCCGGAGATGGCCGCCGACGGCACCTGGAGCGTGCCGCTGACGGTCGGGACCGCGGGCTCCTACCGGGCCTTCGCCGACTTCACCCCCACCGGCGGCGCGGCCACGACGCTGGGCGTCGACCTGTCCGCGCACGGCGCGTTCGAGCCGGTCGCCCA
>DASQMQ010000120.1:0-6017 GCA_035645455.1 Pseudonocardia sp. | reverse complement strand
CGTCGAGCGCTGCCGGCAGGTGCTGCCCGGGCTGCTCACCCGGAACGGCCACTGCGACGGCGGCGACGCCGAGGCGGGCGCCCTGGACGAGCTGCTCGCCCGCACCCCGACCCGGCGCACCCCGGACACCCGCGAGATGGGCTTCCGCTACGCCGAGCACCTGGTGCGCAGCGCGGAAGCCGAGCTGCGGACGGTGGCGGCCCGGGAGGCCGAGCTGCTGGCGCTGGGCCGGGCCCGCACCGCTGCGCAGAGCCGGCTCGGCCACTCCGTCGAGGAGCTGACCGCGCGCCTGGGACCCGGCTGGGGGGCCAGGGCCCGGGTGCTCGCCGCCACCCGGATGGGCGGCGAGCTGCGGCGGCGGCGGTTCCTGGGGGATGTCGCCCTGCCCCCGGGCCGGGACCGCACCGTGGAGACCTGCCAGGCGCTGGCCGATCTCGACGACGTCACCCAGCGCTGGCAGGCCGCCGTGCACGCCGCCCGAGCGGCGGCCTCGGACGCCGAGCTGCGCGCCGCCCTCGCCGACGCCCAGGTCCGCCTGGAGCGCGCCTCTGGCGAGTTGCTGTCCGGCGCCGTGCTGGACGGCGTGCAGCGCGGCCGCTCCGCGCTGGCCGAGCTGCGCAGCATCCGCCGGCGCGGCGCGCCGGACCGCTCGGCGTTCCGCCACGTGCTGCCCAACCTGCGCGGCTGGGCGATCACCGCCCTGGCCGCCCACCGGCTGCCGTCCCGGCCCGCGCTGTTCGACCTGGTCGTCGTGGACGAGGCCCAGCAGTGTCCGGTCCCGGAGGCGCTGCCGCTGCTGTTCCGGGCCCGGCGGGCGCTGGTGATCGGCGACCCGGCGCAGTTGCCGCACGTCGGCGTGGTGCCCGCGCGCACCGACGCCGCCCTGCGCCACCGGCACGCGATGTCCCGGGCCTGGCTGGTGCGCCACCGGCTGTCCCCGATCCGGCACTCGGTGCTGGCCGCGGCGGAGCGGGCCGCCGGTGGCGCGCTCACCCTGGACGAGCACTACCGCAGCCACCCGGCCATCGCCTCGCTCGGCAGCCGCTGGGGTCCGCACCGCACCCTGCACGTGCTGACCGGGCCGGGCCGGGGCCGGGCGGTCGGCCGCGCGGTGATCTGGCGGCACGTCGCCGGGCGCGCCGAGCGCGGCCCGGACCACGCGTCCTGGCGCAACCGGGCCGAGGTCGAGGAGGCGGAGCGCTGCGCGCGGCGGCTGCTGGAACGGCTGCCCGGGGCCGCGACCATCGGGGTGGTGAGCCCGTACCGCCCCCAGGTCGACGAGCTGGCCCGGCGGTTCGCCGGGCAGCCGCGGGTCGCGGTGGGCACCCCGGGTGCCTTCCAGGGCCGCGAGCACGACGCGATGGTGCTGTCGCTGGTCGCCGACGCCGCCGACCACCGCTACGACCGCGCCGAGCGCCAGCGCGAGCAGTGGACCGTCGCGGTGTCCCGGGCCCGCTACCTGCTGGTGGTGGTGGGCGACGAGCAGGTGTGGGAGTCCCGCGGCGGGGTCGGCGGGGCGCTGCTCGCCGCCGCCCGGGCCGCGGCGGGCGCCGCCGGCCGGGTCTTCGACGACGACCTGGCCGACCGGCTCGACAGCGCGCTGGCCGAGGTGCCCGGGGCGGCGTTCGAGGTGGCGGTGCGCGGGCACCCGACCGACGTCGTGCTGGGCGACGGCGGCCACCGACGGCCGGTGCTGATCGACCGCGGGGTGCCCGGCGACACCGATCCGGCGGTGCACCTGGCCCGGATGCTGCGCCGGCTGGAGGCGCTGGGCGAGGCCGCGGTCCGGTTGCCCGGCTGGATCCTGCACGACTCGGAGGACGCCACCCGCGCCTACATCGCGGTCTGACTCACCCCCGCCCGGTGACGGCGTCGCCGGCCGTCCGGGAGAGCAGCACGCCCTCCACCGCCGGCGCGGCCAGCAGCACCGCGAGCAGCACGAACGCCACCCGGAACGGGCCGTCCGCGCCGGCCACCGGCCCGGCCACCTCGCCCAGGCGGACCAGCAGCGCCGCCACCGCGACCCCGAGGCCCGCGCCGAGCTCCTGCAGGGTCGACAGCAGGGTGTTGGCGTGGGTCATCCGGGCCGGCTCGACGTCGGCGAACGCGACGCTGTTGTAGGCGGTGAACCCGATCGAGCGGCAGATCCCGCTCAGCGCGAGCAGGGCCAGCAGCAGCGGCAGCGGCGTGTTCGGCTGCAGGAAGGCCATCGCCAGCAGGCAGAGGGCTGATCCGACCAGCGCGCCGAGCAGCACGGTCCGGATCCCGAACCGGCGCATCAGCGGCGTGGTGGCCGGCTTGATCCCCACGTTGCCGAGGAACAGCGCGATCACCACCAGCCCGGCCTCGGCCGCGGTCCAGCCGAAGCCGAGCTGGAACAGCAGCGGCAGCAGGAACGGCACCGCGGTGATCACCGCCCGGTGGACCGATCCGCCGAGTGCGCTGACCCGGTAGCTGGCGATGCGCAGGATCCGCAGGTCGAGCAGCGGACGCGGGGTGCGCAGCAGGTGCCGGACCGCCAGGCCGAGCCCGAGCGCGGCGGTCCCGAGCCCGGCCGCGACCGGCCACCAGCGCAGCTCGCCCGCTCCGAGGCTCTCCAGGCCGACCACCAGCGCGCCGACCCCGACCGCGGTCAGCGCGAACCCGCGCACGTCCAGCGGCTCGGGGCGGTCGCCGCGCAGGTCGGGCACCAGGCGCCGGGCCAGCAGCACTCCGACCAGCCCCAGCGGCACGTTGATCACGAAGATCCACCGCCAGGACGCGTACGAGCTGAGCACCCCGCCCAGTGCCGGGGCGACGACCGGCGCGGCGAGCGCCGGCCAGGTCAGGTAGGCGATGGCCCGCACCAGGTCGGTCCTGGCCGTGGTGCGCAGCACCACCAGCCGCCCGACCGGCACCATCATCGCCCCGCCGACCCCCTGCAGCACCCGGGTCGCGGTGAGCACCGGCAGGGTGGGCGCGGCCGCGCAGGCCGCCGAGGCCAGCGTGAAGACGACCAGGGCCGCGGTGAACACCCGGCGGGCGCCGAACCGGTCGGCCAGCCAGCCGCTGATCGGGATCAGCACGGCGAGGGTCAGCACGTAGGCGGTGATGGCCAGGTTGATGTCCACCGGGGCGACGCCGAGGTCGGCGGCGATGTGCGGGGCGGCCGGGGCGAGGATCGTGCCGTCCAGGATCTCCATGAAGAAGGCCCCGGCGACGAGCAGGGCCAGCCCCCGGCGCAGGCCCGGCTCGGGACCCACGGGTCCCGGGCTCACCGGTTCCGGGCTCGCCCGGTCACGGCCAGCCGCCGAGCAGCTCCTCGATGGCCGCGAGCTCACCGGGCGACACCACCGACGGGTTGCTCATCTGCGGAGCGCGCAGCACCTCCAGGCGCGCGGTGCGCGGGTCGGCGCGCAGCACCTCGCGCGGCAGCGCCTCGGGCAGCAGCGTCATCGCCAGCCCGATCCGCGGCCGGTCGCGGTTGCGGTCGACCTCGCCGGTGGTCCGTCCGGCCATCCAGATCCCCGGCGTCACCGCCGACCCGCTGCTCCCGGACACCCACAGCACCGCCGGCTGCCCCGGCACCACCAACCCGACCCGGTACGACGGGTGCGCGCACCAGCCGGTGACCGCGACCGTCCCCTCGCGCAGCTCCCGGAACTCGCCGGGGTTGCAGGTGAACAGCCAGGCGCCGACGTCCGCGGCGGCCAGCCGGGCCCGTCCGGTCACCACCCGGTGCCGGGGACCGGGGCGGCCCCGGCCTGCCCGCTGCCGCCGACGATCATCCTGCCGCCGGACGTCGCGCCGTCCATGGTCTGCTCCCCCGTCGCTCCGGTGCGCTGTCGGCACGACGCTATGCCACCACCGCGGCGACCCGGAACGTGTCCCCCGGCGTCTCCCGGTGGAGCCGCCAGGTGATGGCGATCGGACAGGAGCGGCGCCGAGCCCATCTCGTCAAGCGAGTTTCGGCGAGAGTCCTCCTCAGCGCCGGCTCCGCCGCGGCCGGTACCCGAACAGGTCGTCAGGGTTGCGCAGGGCGGTGCCGACCGAGACGTAGGTGGCGAAGCCCAGCCACAGCAGCCGGGGCACGAGCGCCCAGGCGGCCCTGCGGTCGACGCGGGCGGTGCTGACGACGCCGTGGACGGTCGTCGCGAGGCCGGCCGCGGTGTCCACCGCGCCGAGCACGGGGCTGCGCAGGCCGAAGTAGAGGCCCGAGAACGACGCGAACAGCGTCCAGCTCGCGGCTTCGGAGATCAGCGCCGCCCGCCGCCCCTCGGTGTGCTCGGGCAGGTTGGCCACCCGCAGGTTGCTCCAGAGCGTCAGGGCGTTGTTGACGGCCCACACCGGAGCGAACGCCCACCCGGGGGGCGATCCAGGAGGGGTCGCCAGCTGGTCGAAGTAGTCCTCGTCGCCGTTGTAGCCGGCCGGCAGGGCGCTGGCGACGGTGGCCAGCACGCCCACGGCGGCGGCGTGGCGCCAGTCGTACCGGCGCTCAGCAGTGCCGCAGGTGCCGGTCGCGATGTCCGTGACGGGGGAAGTGGTCATGTCGTGGTCCTCGACGTGGTCGGGGGGACCCGGGCCGCATGGGCGGACAGCCACTCGGTGACGGCGGCGGCTGTCCGTCCGGGCTGTTCGAGGTGGGGGAAGTGGCCGGTGTCGGCCCACACCCGGGCCGCGTACCCGCCGGTGAACAGCCGCTCCTGCCCGTCGGCCAGCTCGGGGAGGGCGCAGCCGTCCTTCGCGCCGCTGATGCAGAGGGTGGGCACGGGGATCTGCTGCTCGGCGACCGCGAACCCGCCGCCGCGGTACATCGCCACCGGAGCCGGCATGCTCGCCGCAAGGGTGCGCTTCACCTGGTCGAGGTGTCCGGTGGGGATCGCGAAGCCCGGGGCGGCCCAGCGGCGCCACAGCGCGTCGACGTAGGCGAAGTCGGCACGCGCGACCCGACGGTCGGCGAGTGCGCCGAGCTGGAAGAACACGATGTACCGGCTCATCCACAACTGGCGGGGGTGCCGGCGGGCGTTGCGCTGCAGGACCGCTGGATGGGCGCCGGCGAGCAGTACCGCGGCGGAGAACAGGTGCGGGGCGCGGGCCAGGGCCGGATAGGCGAGCTGAGCGCCGTAGTCGTGCCCGATCAGCGCGACGGGGGCGTCCGGCGACAGCGCGTCTACCACTGCGAGCAGGTCCTCCACGAGGTCGTCGAGGCCGAGCGGGCCGTCCAGCGGGGACGGGGCGTAGCCACGCAGGTTGACCGCGACGAGACGGAAGCCTGTGGCCGCCACGGCGGCAGCCAGGCCGTCGTAGGTGGAGGCGTCGTCCGGGAAGCCGTGCAGGCACACGACCATCGGGCCACTGGTGCCGTGTCTGCGGACGCCGAACACACCCCGTCCGGTGACCAGGTCGGTGTACGCCGGTGGGCCGGTGGAACTTGTGGACACCTTTACCTCCGTTACCGAGCTACTCGGATGAGGAGGAGTCTCCGGGTAGGGTGGCGGCATGGCAAGTCGAGAAGCCCACGACCCCGTGGAGCGGGTCGAGCGGTCGCGGATGTCGGCCGCGGAGGCGTCCTGGGCGCTGCGCGAGGTGAACCGCGCCGCGGTCGAGGTGGACCAGGTCCTCGCCCGCCGGATGGGGCTCCGGCCGCTGGATTACGCCGCCATGACCCACGTCATGACCGGGGGCGAGCCGATCGGTCCGAACCAGCTCAGCACCCGGCTGGGGATCAGCACCGGGTCCGCGACCGAGCTCGTCGACCGCCTGGAGGGCGCCGGACACCTGCGGCGCCGGCGCGACGAGCACGATCGGCGCCGCGTCGCTCTGCAGCCGACGGACGCCACCGTCGGGCGGATCCTCGGCGAGCTGGGGCCCCTGTTCGCCGCGCTCGACGACCTCGCCGCGGACTTCACCTCCGACGAGCGGGACGCCGTCGTGCGCTACCTGCGGCGCGCCGCACAACTGCTTCGCTCCTACGACGCCCCGTGACGATCCGCCGGAGGACCGGGGAGCCCCCGCGAAGCCGCCCGCCGAGGACCCCC
>DASQMQ010000119.1:0-1776 GCA_035645455.1 Pseudonocardia sp. | reverse complement strand
CGGCCAACCTGGCCGTGGCCGCGGCCGGCGACCTCACCCACGACGTGTTCAACGTCGGCACCGGGGAGGAGATCTCGGTGCTGCGGCTGGCCGAGTCGATCGCCGTCGCGGCGGGCGTGGACCCGGCCGGGTTCGCCCCGGTGCACCAGCCGGCCCGGGCCGGTGAGCTGCACCGCAGCTGCCTGGACGTCTCCCGGGCGCGCGCGGACTTCGGGCTGGCCCCGCCGATCGCGCTGACCGAGGGCCTGCGCCGGACCCTGGACTGGGTGCGCACCCTGCCGCCCGCGCAGCCGTGACCGGGCGGCGGCTCGCCCTCGTCGAGTTCTCGCCGTCCGGCGGGCTGTTCCAGTTCGCCGTCCAGCTCGGCGAGGCGCTCGCCGAGCAGGGCCACGACGTGCACCTCTACACCGGTCCGCGGCCCGAGCTGGCCGCCCGGCACCCGCGCTTCCACATCCACGCCGCGCTGCCCACCTGGCACCCGCTCGACGAGCGCCCGCGCGGCCAGCTGGTGCGCAAGGCCCGCCGGGTGGTGCGGGCCGGGCAGCTGGTGCTGGCCTGGCTGGTGCTGCTGGTCCGGCTGCGCCGCGACCGCCCGGACGCGGTGTTCTTCTCCACCTGGCGGTTCGCCCTGGACGCGCTGGGCGTGCTCGCCCTGGACCGGCTGCTGCCGCGCGCGCTGCTCGGGATCGTCGCCCACGAGCCGCGGGTGATGACCGACGCGGACACCACCAAGGCCAAGTCCGGGCCGGTGCTCGACCGCGCGCTACCGGCGGCCTGGCGGGCGATGGACCTGTGCTTCACCCTCGGTGACGAGGCCCGCGACCGGCTGCTGCGGTACTGGCAGCCGAGCGGGCCGGTGCTGGTCGTCCCGCACGGCGACGAGTCGGCCCTGCGCGGGGACGCCCCGGTGCCGCCGGTGTCGGGTACCCGCCCGTCGGTGCTGTTCTTCGGGCTGTGGACCGCCTACAAGGGACTCGACGTGCTGCTGGACGCCTGGCCGGCCGTCCGGGCCGCCGTTCCGGACGCCGGGCTGGTGGTGGCCGGGGCCACCGGCGGTGCCGACCGGGCCGCCATCGAGGCGAAGGCCGGCGCGGTCGGCGGCGTGACCCTGCGTCCCGGCTACGTGCCCAACCCCGAGATCCCGGCCCTGTTCGGCGCGGCCCGGGTGGTGACCACCCCGTACCTGCGGGCCAGCCAGAGCGGGGTCGCGCACCTGGCCTTCACCTTCGAGCGCCCGGTCGTCGCGACCGCCGTCGGCGACATCCCCAAGGTCGTGCAGGACGGGGTCAGCGGCCTGCTGGTGCCGCCCGGCGACGCCCCCGCGCTGGCCGCGGCCCTGGTCGAGCTGCTCACCGACCCCGACCGGGCCGAGGCGATGGGCCGGGCCGGGGCCGGGTGGCTGGCCGAGACCTCGTCCTGGACCACCGTCGCCCGCCGCTTCACCGAGGGCCTCGACGAGGCTCGTGGGTGAAGCGTCACGCCCGGACGTGAACTCTCACGCACGAGCCTCGTCGTACACCGCGCGCAGGCGGCGGACCCAGCCGCGGGCCTCGAAGCGCTCCAGGAAGACCGCGCGGCCGGCGGAGCCGAGGCGGGCCCGCAGGGCGGGGTCGGCGGCGAGCTTCTGCACGGCGGTGGCGATGGCGGCCGGGTCGGTGGGGGCGATCAGGCCGGTCTCCGGGGTGACGATGTCCGGGATGCCGCCGACGTCGGTGGCGACCGCCGGCACCCCGACGGCCAGGGCGTGGATCAGCGTCGTCGGCAGGGCGTCGGCCA
>DASQMQ010000118.1:0-10999 GCA_035645455.1 Pseudonocardia sp. | reverse complement strand
GGGCGCCGGGGAGCGACGGCGGGGTCCCCGACCCGGTGCCTCCCGGTCGCGGGGTCAGCAGCGGTGCCGACCGGGCGGCGCCGGCCGGGGACGGCGCCGCCGGCCCGGCCTCGCCGAGCCCACCGGTGGTGCTCGTCGCCGCCGATCTCACCCCGGCGCAGGCGGCCCTGCTGGACCCGGCCGAGGTGGCCGGGGTGGTGCTGGCCGCGGGCAGCCCGACCGCGCACGCCACCCTGCTGCTGCGGGCCCGCGGCGTCCCCGCCGTGCTCGGTGCCGGTGGCGCGGTGCTCGACCTCGCCGACGGCACCCCGATCGCCCTGGACGGCGACACCGGCGAGCTGGTCGTGGACCCGTCCCCCGAGCGGCTCGCCGGGTTCCGCGACCGCGCCGCGGCCCGGGCCGGCCGCGACCGGGTGGCGGCCGGCCGGGCCGGCGAGCCCGCGATCACCCGCGACGGCGTCCGGGTGCTGGTCGGGGCCAACATCGGGGCCCGGGAGGACGCGGTCGCGGCCGCCGCCGGTGGGGCCGACCTGGCCGGGTTGGTGCGCACCGAGTTCCTGTTCCTGGACCGGGCCCAGGCCCCGGACGTCGAGGAGCAGGTGGCCGCCTACCGCGGGATCGCCGAGGCGCTGGGCGGCCGCCGGATCACCCTGCGCACCCTCGACGTCGGCGGTGACAAGCCGCTGCCCTACCTGCCGCTGCCGGCCGAGGCCAACCCGTTCCTCGGGCTGCGCGGGATCCGGCTGGCCGATCGGCACGCCGGGCTGTTCCGCGACCAGCTGCTGGCCGCCGTGCGGGTGGCCCACGAGACCCCGGTCAGCCTGATGTTCCCGATGGTCAGCACCCTCGACGAGCTGCTCGCGGCCCGGCGCGAGCTGGCCGCGGTGATCGCCGCCGAGGGCCGCGGCACCCCGTCCGGGCTGCAGGTCGGGATCATGGTCGAGGTGCCGGCCGCGGCGCTCAAGGCCGCCGCGTTCGTCCCGCACGTGGAGTTCCTCAGCATCGGCACCAACGACCTGGTGCAGTACGCGCTGGCCGCCGAGCGCGGCAACCCCGCCGTCGCGCACCTGGCCGACCCCCTCGACCCCGGCGTCCTGCGCCTGGTCCAGGCGGTGTGCCGGGCCGCCGGGGACCGGGTGCTGGTCGCGGTCTGCGGCGAGGCCGCGGCCGACCCGCGGGCCGCGACCGTGCTCGTCGGCCTCGGCGTGCGCGAGCTGAGCGTCGTGCCGCCCGCCGTGCCCGGGATCAAGCAACTCGTCCGCGACCTGGACACCGCCGGAGCCGCCAGCACCGCCACCGACGCCCTCGACTCCTGACCGGGGTCAGACCTGGCCGACCACGACGGTCATCCCGGTCGCCCGTCGGCGGCGGTGTGGATGCCGGGGTCGGGGTCGGGGGAGACGCCGTAGCGGCCGCGGTAGTACAGCAGCGGCAGCCGGGCCGGGTGGGCGCCCAGGTCATGCACCCGCCCGACGACGACGGTGTGGTCACCGCCGTCGTACTCGTTCCACAGCGTGCAGTCGATCCACGCGCTGACGCCCTCGAGCACCGGCGATCCCGACGGTGCCGCCCGCCACGGCACCCCGGCGAACTTGTCCACCCCGGACCGGGCGAACCCCGCGCTGAGCTCCTGGTGGTCCTCGGCCAGCACGTTGACGCAGAACGCGCCGGTCTCCCGGATCCGCGGCCAGGTCCGCGAGGACCGGGCCGGCGCGAAGCTGATCAGCGGCGGGTCCAGCGACAGCGAGGCGAACGACTGGCAGGTGAAGCCGAGGGGCCCGGTGCCGCCGGCCGCGGTGACGACCACGACCCCGGACACGAAGTGGCCCAGGACCTCGCGCATCACCCGCGGTGAGACCGGCCCGGGTGGCGCGTTACCGGTCATGTCCCGATCCCATGCGGCAACCCTAACCAGCCCGGGCGCCGCGGGGCCCGCTCACCGGGTCGCCCCCACGAGCAGTCCGGCCAGCTCGACCCCCGCGTCCAGCCGGCGCAGGACGGCGGCGCCGGTCGGGCCGTCGGTGATCTTCAGGTGGAACACCATCGTGGTGCCGGCCATGGCGAACCAGCCGACCCGGTGGCGGGAGAACTCGCCGGCCACGTGCGCGCTCACCAGCGCCCGGCCCGCGGCCGAGGACGCCGGGTCCACCTCGGGCCCGCCCGCGGCCCGCACGACCAGGTGCGGCACCGCCTCGGGGAGCTGCAGCGCGACCGCGGTCCGCCGCCCCGCCCCGACCTGGTGGTAGTCGAACAGGGCGAAGGGGAACCCGCGGTGGGTCCCGGTCAGCACGCCCACCGGGGCCCGCCCGCGGGGTCGGACGTCGGGCAGGACCCACCGGTCGAACAGGGTGGGGTCCTCGGCGCGGTAGGTCCACCCGTTGGCCTCGGCGAGCGCCGCCCGCGCCCGCCGGGTCCGGGCCGGCGCCGTGAACCCCAGCAGCGTCGGGACCAGCAGCAGCCCGCCGAGGCCGGCCAGGGCGTAACCGACGATGCGCCAGGTCCGGTCGCCGGCCGCCAGCGAGGTCGGCGACACCCACCGCTCGTAGGAGTCGATCATCTCCTGGTAGGTCCCGGGGAGGCCGCGCTCGGCGCCCCACTGGGCGCAGATGTCGCCCGGCCGCATCGGCTCGTCGCCGCAGACCGGCACGTAGTCGTCCATCCGCTGGTGGGACTCGGCCAGCAGTTCCGAGTCGGTGGCGTCGTGCTCGCCCACCACCTGCAACCCGAAGGCGACGACCGCCACCGCGGCGAGGCAGGCGATCACCCGCCCGATGACCGACCCGACCGACATGGGCACAGGTATAGCGGAACGTCACCCACGCACCGCACATGCCTCCCGCCCGGATCGCACCGACACGCGAGTGGGGACCGTCGCCGGGCGACGGTCCCCACTCGGGACGGTGACGGGCCAGCAGGCTCAGCTGGCGTAGGCCCGCAGGCGGTCGGCCCGCTCGCCGAGCCGCAGCTTGGCCATGACCTCGCGCTCGATCTGGCGGACCCGCTCGCGGGACAGCCCGAACCGGCGCCCGATCTGGTCCAGGGTGCGCGGCTGGCCGTCGTCGAGGCCGTAGCGCATCCGGATCACGTTCTGCTCCCGGTCCTCCAGCGTGGCCAGCACGCGGCGGAGGTCGTCGTGCAGCAGGTGCGAGATCACCGTGGTCTCGGCGTCGGCGGACTCGCCGTCCTGGATGAAGTCGCCCAGCGGGGCCTCCTCCTCGGCACCGACCGGCATGTCCAGGCTCACCGGGTCGCGGGCGTGGTCGAGCAGGTCGGAGATCTTCCCCTCGGCGATGCCGGACTCGGCGGCCAGCTCCTCGTGGGTGGCGTCGCGGCCCAGCCGCTGGTGCAGGTCGCGACGGATCCGGGCCAGCTTGTTGACCTGCTCCACCAGGTGCACCGGCAGCCGGATGGTGCGGGCCTGGTCGGCCATGCCGCGGGTGATGGCCTGGCGGATCCACCAGGTGGCGTAGGTGGAGAACTTGAAGCCCTTGGCGTAGTCGAACTTCTCCACCGCCCGGATCAGGCCCAGGTTGCCCTCCTGGATCAGGTCCAGCAGCGGCATGCCGCGCCCGGTGTAGCGCTTGGCCAGCGAGACGACCAGCCGCAGGTTGGCCTCCAGCAGGTGGTTGCGCGCCCGGCGGCCGTCGCGGACCACGGCCCGCAGGTCCGCCGCGTACTGCTTGTCCAGCTCGCGGTCCTCGGCGACCGCGGTGTCCAGCACGTACTGGGCGAACACCCCGGCCTCGATCCGGCGGGCCAGGTCGACCTCCTGGGCCGCGGTGAGCAGCGCGGTCTTGCCGATCCCGTTCAGGTACACCCGGACCAGGTCCGCGGCCGGGCTCTGGGCGTCCAGGTCCTCGGCGGTCAGCTCGGGCCGTCCGGTGGCGGTCCCGTCGGCGGTGATCGCGTCCAGGACCGTCTCGTCGACGGCAGCGGCGTCCGACTCCTCGGTGGTGGCAGTGCTGGCAGTGGCGGCAGTGGCGGCCGGCTCGCTACGCTGGGTCGGAACGGCCGACGCCGTCGTCCGGTTCCGCCGCGCTGTGGTGAGTGACGCTGTCATGTCTGGTGAGTTCCTCCCCTGCGCGACCCGGGCGGGACGCTCTGGCGCGTCTCCCTGCCCGGGCTCTCAGTGCGTTCAACGCCGGCGTCCGGAATAACGTTCCCGACACAGCGGTGTGCGCTCGCCCACTCTCAGCGGCTTTTCAGGGTCCGACTGGTGTACGCACCCTGAGCTCACGCCGCTCACACGCGCGGGGGGTGGAACCGCACCTCAGCAGAGCGCGCGCACCGCCCGCATCAGCACCGGCCAGTCCTCGCGCAGCGCGTCGTGGCCCATGAACAGCCCCAGGTGCCCGCCGGGCGCGGTGCGCAGCGTGATCTGCTCGGGCGGCGTGGAGACCGCGTCCGCGGCGGCGAACAGCTGCGCCGCCGGGGTGATGTGGTCGGTCGCTCCGGCCAGCAGGAACAGCGGGCAGCTGATCGCGGCCAGGTCGGCCCGTCGACCGCCGACGGTCAGCTCGCCGCGGATCAGCTCGTTGCCGTGGAACAGGTGCTCGACCAGCCACAGGTAGAACGCCCCCGGCAGGTCCTGGGTGTGCTTGAACCAGTCCTCGAACGCCTGGTAGCGGCGGATGTGCGCGTCGTCGTGCAGGTTCGCCAGCAGCTGCAGCTGCCGCGAGACCTCGGCCTGCGGCTGGATGGCGATGAAGTTGGCCAGTACCGCCCGGCCGGGCATGGTGCCGCCGCCGAGGGCGACCAGCGCGCGGTAGGGGGCGAGGCCGAACGCGCCGGTCATCGCCCGGGTCGAGGAGGCGATCACCGACTCGCCGGCGTGGAAGTCGATCGGCGCCCCGGCCAGGGTCAGCGTGTGCACCTTCGCCGGGTGCAGCGCGGCGTAGATGGCGGCCAGCCAGCCGCCCTGGCAGTCGCCGACCAGGTTGATCCGCCCGCCCAGGCGCTCCACCGCGCGGTCGACCACGTCGATGTAGTCGGTGATGGTGATGTGCCGGGTGGCCGCCGTGGCCGAGCGCCATTCCAGGACGAACACCCTGGTCAGGCCGGCCTCGGCGATGGCGCCGAGCTGGCTCTGCGCGGCCGAGAAGTCGACGATGTGGCTGGAGTGGCCGGCCTGCGGCGGCAGCACCAGCGTGGGCAGCACCGGGTCGTCGCGGTCGGCGGCCGCGGTGGCGTCGCGCAGCCGGGCGATCGGGGTGCTGAAGACGACCTCGTTGGACCGGTGCCAGTGCGGCACCCGGCGGTCGCGCATGGTCCTCCACCAGGTGATCCCCCGAGTGGCCGCGCGGAGCGGGGAGGCCGTGCCGGACAGCGTGCGGGTCAGCGAGTCGGCCCAGAGCCCGCCGGCGGCCTCGGTGACCGCGGTCGCGGTGTGGGTCAGGTTGCGGGCGGTGTAGCCGGTCAGGTGGCGCACCGCGGAGCCGAGGCCTGCTCCGTCGGTCGGGGTCGGGGTCGGCAACGGGCTCGGCAACGGGGTCGACATCGGATGACTCCTTCCGCCGGTGGCGGCTCCGCCGCGGCTACCGAACGGTAATCGGCGCTTGGTCAACTACGCAAGCGTTCGGGATGGCACGCGCCGCGGGTGGCCGGGTCCGCCCCGGTCCGGGACGGGCCAGAATGGGCGCCATGAGCGACAACGGCACGGGTCGGGGCGACACCGGCGGGCGGGGCGACGGCGCCGATCCGGACGGTCGGCCCGCCGGCGGCTGGGCGATGAACCCGCTGGGCGAGTTCATCCGGGCTCAGCGGCAGATGGCCAGGCTCTCGCTGCGCGAGATGGCCGCCCTGACCAGCGTGTCCAACGCCTACCTGTCGCAGGTCGAGCGCGGCCTGCACCAGCCCTCGCTCAAGGTGCTGCACTCGATCGCCGACGCGCTGCAGCTGTCCACCGAGCAGTTGCTCAGCCAGGCCGGCTGGGCGACCGGGAGGTCGACGGCCCGGCCGCCGGCGGCCGAGCCGCCCGCGGCCGGGGCGACGAGCACCGAGGACGCGATCCGGGCCGACCCCCGGCTCACCCCGGAGCAGCGCACCGCGCTGCTCGGGGTCTACCAGAGCTTCGTCGGCAGTGACTGAGGTCGCAGGCCGTTGTGCTTGAAATACTTAGCAGCGGTGCGCAGTATCGGTAGCAGGCACCCACCCGATACCCCGGAGGACACGATCCCCATGAGCACCACCACCGACCAGTTCACCGAGTTCACCGCCCGCACCCAGGAGGTCGTCACCACGGCCGTGCGGACCTGGGCGGACACCGTCCAGCAGCTGACCGACGTGTCCGGCTCGCCGGCCGGCGTCCCGGACGCCGCGGTCTTCGTCGACCGCTACTTCGACGTGGCCCAGCAGGTCCTCGACACCCAGCGCCGGCTGGCCCTGACCGTGCTGTCGGCCGGCACCCAGGCCGCCGAGACCGTCTCCGAGCAGGCCGCCCGGGCCGCGCAGTCGGTGACCGCGCACACCAAGAACGCCGTCGACGACACCGTCACCAAGGCCGCCGACGCCGCCCGCCTCGCGGGTGAGCAGGCCGCGAGCGGCGCCCGCGCCGCGCGCAACGCCGCCAAGAACTGACCTCCGGTCGCTTCGACCCCCGTCCGGTCCGCCGGGCGGGGGTCTTCCGCGTCGGCGCTCAGACCTCGACGATCACGGTGAACGGCCCGTCGTTGACCGACTCGACGGCCATCGCCGCGCCGAACACCCCGGTCGCCACGGCCGCACCGCGCCCGCGCAGTGCGGCCACCACCGCCTCGACCAGCGGCTCGGCCATCTCCGGGCGGGCAGCCGCGGACCAGGACGGCCGGCGGCCCTTGCGGGTGTCGCCGTAGAGGGTGAACTGGCTGACCACCAGCAGCGGCGCCCCGACCTCCGCGCAGGACCGCTCCCCGTCGAGGATCCGCAGCTCGTGCAGCTTGCGGGCCATCGTCGGGGCGGCGTCCGGCGGGTCGTCGCGGTGCACCCCGAGCAGCACCAGCAGGCCCGGCCCGATCTCGCCGACCGGCTGCCCGTCCACCCGCACCGCGGCCCGCCGCACCCGGGCGGCGACCGCCCTCACGCCGGCACCAGCACCCCGTGCCGGACGAACTCGCGGACCGCCGGCAGGGTCGCCGCGACCAGGTCCCCGGTCGGCCGGTCGTGCGCCAGCGCGAGCAGGTCGACCAGCTCGCCCAGCGGCAGCGCGCCCCGGCAGCCGGCCAGCAGGGCCGCGGCCGGCGCGTCCACCTCGTGGCGCCAGCGCGGACCGTCCAGCCGGGCCACGGCGGCGCCGACCTCGGCCCAGCCCTCCTCGCCGGGCTCGGCGTAGCGCTCCAGCACCACCGACGGCGCCACCGCGAGCCGCGCGCCCAGCAGGGCGTCGTCCGCGGCGTGGGCGCGCAGCCAGTCCACCCGGTCCAGCCAGCCGGCGACCTCCGGGCCCAGCGGCTCGTCGATGTCGCCGGTGAGGTCCTCGAACACCACCGTCGGCGGCCCGTCGGTGCGGCGCAGGGTGAGGAACCCGAACCCGACGGCCTGCACCCGCTCGCGCTCCAGCCAGTCCAGCCACCCGCCGGCCTGCTCGCGGGCCGCCGGCGAGGCCAGGTCCAGCCCGGCGTCGCGCTGCCAGGTCCCGACGTGCAGCGCCGGGTCGGCCACCTCGCGCTGCACCACCCACGCGTCCACCCCGTCGGGCAGCCACGAGCGGACCCGGTCCGGCCAGTCCTCGTCGCGCACGTGCAGCCAGGAACCGAGCAGCTGCGCGACGCCGCCGGGGGCGAGGTGGCCGGGCAGGCTGCGCAGCAGCGCGGCGAGGGCGTCGTCGCCGCCCTGCCCGGAGTCGCGGTAGACGTAGTCCACCCGCGGCGGGCCGGGCACGAACGGCGGGTTGGACACGATCCGGTCGAACCGGCGCCCGGCCACCGGCTCCAGCCACGGCCCGGCCAGCAGCTCGACGTCGAGGTCGTTGAGCGCGAAGGTGGCCCGGGCCATGGCCAGCGCGCGCGGGGCGAGGTCGGTCGCGGTGACCGCCTCGACGTGCCGGGTGGCGTGCAGCGCCTGCACCCCGCAGCCGGTGCCCAGGTCCAGCAGCGCGGCGGCGGGGCTGCGCACGGTGGCCGCGGCCAGGGTCAGCGACGCCGCGCCCACCCCGGTCACGTGCTCGCGCTGCTGGCGGCGCAGGTCCAGGTCGGACAGCACCCACCAGTCGCCGTCGTCGTCGCCGTAGGGGCGCAGGTCCAGCGCGGCCGCC
Organism: Pseudonocardia sp.; assembly: GCA_035645455.1. Lineage (GTDB taxonomy): Bacteria > Actinomycetota > Actinomycetes > Mycobacteriales > Pseudonocardiaceae > Pseudonocardia. Next base: position 2,772 of record DASQMQ010000118.1, on the reverse strand, counting down.
CAGCCGTCGCCGGCCCGGCGCAGCAGCCCGGCCGCGGCCGCGTCGGCCGGGTCCAGCGGGGCCAGCGCGGCGCGCACGGCGGCGTCCGGCTCCGCGCCGCCGAGCAGCAGCAACCGCACCAGCACGCCCAGCTCGCCGCCGTCGCGGCTGGCCCGGAAGGCCGGCTCGACCTCGCCGCGGCCCAGCGCGGCGTGCGCGGCGCCGCCGAGCAGGGACCGCACCCCGTCGGTGGAGTAGCCGGCGCGGGCCAGCCCGGTCCGCAGCGACGCGACGACGGCGGGGGAGAAGTCGGGATCCACCCCGACATCCTGCCGACCGCCCCGGCCGGTGCCCGGGACCGGGCGCCCGGCGACGCCGGGGGAGGTGTCCGGAACGGGCCTTGCGGTGGGCACCCACGAGCCCTGCCGGGCGGTTGTGCGATGCCCTAACCTGCGCAGGTGCTGAGCCTGAGCCAGGACGCCGAGTCCGACGCGCTGCTCGACCGCGACCCGCTGGCCCTGCTGATCGGGATGCTGCTCGACCAGCAGGTGCCGATGGAGCACGCGTTCTGGGCCCCGGCCGAGCTGGCCCGCCGGCTGGGCCGCGACCGGCTGGACGCCGCCGAGCTGGCCGGCCACGACCCGGACGCGCTGATCGCGGTCTTCGCCACGCCGCGGGCGCTGCACCGCTACCCGAAGTCGATGGCCGGGCGGGTGCAGGCGTTGTGCGCGGCGGTCGTCGAGCGCTACGACGGCGACGTCACGCGGCTGTGGGCCGACGTGGCCGACGGCGTCGAGCTGCGGTCCCGGCTGGTGTCGCTGCCCGGCTACGGGATGCAGAAGGCGCAGATCTTCACCGCGCTGCTGGGCAAGCAGCGCGGGGTCACCCCGCCGGGGTGGCGGGAGGCCGCGGGCGCCTACGGCGAGCAGGGCGCGTACCGGTCGGTGGCCGACGTCGTGGACCCGGCCTCGCTGGCCCGGGTGCGCGAGACCAAGCAGGCGGCCAAGGCGGCGGCGAAGCAGGCGGCCGCGCAGGGGTAGCTGCAGGGGTAGTTAGGGTCGGTGGCGTGCACCAGGTCCCGGCGGCGCTGCGCGACGCCCGCGTCATCGACCCCGACCAGGTGTGCGACGCCGCCGCCGTGCTCGCCGACACCGCCGAACTGGAACGCACCGCCCGCGTGCTCGACGCGCTCGGCGACGCCAACCGGCTGGGCATCGTGCTGGCCCTGCGGCACGCCGGCGACCTCTGCGTGTCCGACCTGGCGCTGGCCGTCGGGATGAGCGACAGCGCGGTGTCGCACGCGCTGCGGCTGCTGCGCGCGCACGGCATGGTCAGCGCCCACCGGGAGGGCCGGCTGGTGCGCTACCGGGTGACCGGGGAGCTCACCGAGCGGCTGCTGCAGGTGGTCTCCGCGGTCGTCGTGGGGGACGTCGCCCTGCACGCGGACGGTCGCGCGGAGTGACCCGCGCCCGGGTGGCGAAGGCCACCGCGGGCGGCCCGACGCCGACGAGCGACCCCCGGAACCGGGTGGCACGATGGTCGGTGGAGGCGGTCGGGTGGCCCGACACAGGTCGCGGACCACAGCGGTTCGGTACCGCCTCCGCAGACGGCGCCCACCCGGCGCCAGCGAGGAGCACTCGTGTCACACCCCCAGCAGCGCGCCTCGGAGCCGGTGCTCATCACCGACGCCGACTTGTCCTACGAGGAGGCGCTGAAGGTCCGCAAGCAGCGGTACAAGATCATGATGGGGATGCGGATCCCGCTCATGGTGCTGGCCGCGGTCTTCTACCAGATCCCCTGGCTCGCGGTGAGCCTGCTGGTGCTCTCCATCCCACTGCCGTGGATCGCGGTGCTGATCGCCAACGACCGGCTGCCGCGCAAGGCCGAGGACACCAACCGCTACCGCCCCGACCGCTCGCAGCTGGAGCGCAAGGAGCACCCCGTCATCGAGGGCTGAGCCGCCCGTCCACCCCTCCGGCCCTGCCGACCCCGTCCGCCGATCACGGCGCGGGGATCGACGGGGCCGGTCGCGCGCCCGGGGTGCCGACGGCCGTCGCGGCCGCGGCGCAGCCGGCCCGCAGGGACTCCACCGGCCCCGCCCCGCCCAGCCAGGCGACCAGCAGCCCGGCGTCGAACGCGTCCCCGGCGCCGGTCGGGTCGACCACCTCGGCCGGCGCGGCGGGCACGGACCAGGTGTCGTGCCCGTCCTGCCAGGTCGCCCCGGCGGCGCCGCGGGTGGCGGCGACCGCGCCCACCCCGGGCACCAGCGGCTCCGGGCCGAGCGCGGCCAGCTCGTCGGCGTTGGGCAGCAGCAGGTCGACACCGCGGACCCAGGCGCGGAACCCGGGGGTCAGCGCGGGCGCGGCCTGCGGGTCCACCGACCGGGTCATCCCGGCCGCGGCGGCCAGGTCCAGCGCGGCCAGCCCGGCCGCCCGCGACGACGGGTCGAGCAGCACGTAGCCGGACAGGTGCAGGTGGTCGACGCGGTCCGCCCCGCCCCCCTCGGCCCAGCGCGCGGGCAGGTCGGTGACCGCGAGCCGGGCCGCCGCGCCGCGGTCGGAGAGCATGGTGCGCTCGCCGTCGCCGAGCAGGACCACGACCGTGCAGGTCGGCGCGGTCGGGTCGACGGCGAGCGCGGTGCGCACCCCGGCCGCGGCCAGGTCGCGGGTGGCCGCACGGCCCGCCGGATCGGCCCCGACCCGCCCGACCAGGGTGACCTCGGCGCCCAGGTGGGCCAGCCAGGCCGCGGTGTTCGCCCCGGCGCCGCCGGCCCGGGTGCGGATCCGGGCCGGG
>DASQMQ010000117.1:0-3431 GCA_035645455.1 Pseudonocardia sp. | reverse complement strand
GCGGGCGGCCGTGGCCGGGGCCAGCGGACCGGGCTGCACGCTGCCCTGGTCGCTGTCGTGGCCGGCTCCGGCGGCCGGCCCGGGCTCGGCGTCCACCGCCGCGCTCCGGGTGCTCACCGGGGTGCTGGCGGCGTGCACCCGGCGGGTCGAGGGCCGCGGCGCCCGGCGCGCCACCCGGCTGCGCCGGGCCGGGGCCGGGGACCCGTCGGACCTGCCGGAACCGGTCCCGGCCGGCTCATCGCGCTGCTCTCCCAGTTCACCCACGGCGGTGATTGTTGCTCACCCCGGGCGGGGCGGGGCGCATCGGTCCACCGTCATCCGGGTGAACTCTGGCCGAGGATCGACCCGGATGGATCAGGGCGCCGGGGTGCGGGCCAGCACCGCCCGGGTGTGCGGGCCGAGCCCGAGGTCGGCCGCGCCGCGCAGGTCGTCGGAGGTGTCGACGTCGCGGCGCAGGCCGGGCCACTCGCCGGACAGCGGCACCGCCGCGGAGGCGGCGTGCCGGGCCGCCGACCCGGCGCCGAACAACGGGTCGAGCGGGGTGCCGGGGGCGGCCAGCAGCAGCGTGGTGCCGGTGCCCTCGGCGTCGGCGACGAACGCGCGGGTGGCCGCGCCCGCGGCGAACAGCGCCGTCGCCGCCTCCAGCGCGCCGCACAGCTCGTCGGGGCGGACGGCGGGCAGGTCGGCCTGCAGCGCGCCGACCACCGCGGCCGGGTCGCGCCCGCGCAGGGCCGCGGCGCCCCGGCGGTAGGCCGCGTTCAGCCCGGCGACGTGCTCCTCGGGCAGCACCTCGACCCCGTACGCGGCCAGCTCGGCCGCCACCACCGGGTCGGAGCTGACCACCAGCAGGTGCCGCACCCGGGGACAGGCGCGCACCGCGGCCACCGTGTCGTGGGCCAGCGCGAGCGCCAGCCGGGCGTGCGCCGCGGGCTCGCCCAGCCCGCCGTCGGCCGCGCCGCGCAGCCGGGACTTGGCCACGTGCAGCGCCTTGACCGGCACCACCAGGTCCACCGCCGCGATCATCGGGGTCACCCCACCATGGTGGCACCGCGGCGGGACCGCCCGCCCGGACTCCTCCCCGGTCCGGTGGTGGACCATGGGCGCCGGGCCGGGGAGACTCCCCCCGGAGCCGTCGAGCAGGAGGATCGTGTGCGTACGCGTGAGAAGGGCGGTTTCTGGATCGCGTTCTGCGCGGTCTTCTTCTACCCGATCGGCTTCCTGACCGGCCGCAGCCGGTTCGAGGGCCTGCAGCACATCCCGGCCACCGGCGGGGCGCTGGTGGTGGCCAACCACATCTCGCACCTCGATCCGGTGTTCAGCGGCCTGGTCGTGCACCGGGCCCGCCGGGTGCCGCGGTTCCTGGCCAAGCACAGCCTCTGGCGCACCCCGGTGCTCGGCAGCGCCCTGCGCGGCAGCGAGCAGATCCCGGTGTACCGGGAGTCCGCCGACGCCCAGCAGAGCCTGCGCGAGGGCACCGCGGCGCTGCAGGCCGGCAAGGTCGTGGTCATCTACCCGGAGGGCACCATCACCCGCGACCCGGACGGCTGGCCGATGCAGGCGCGCACCGGCGTGGCCCGGCTGGCGCTGTCGGCGGACGTGCCGGTCGTACCGACGGTGCACTGGGGCACCCGGGACGTGCTGGACGGCTACTCCCACAAGTTCCGCCCGCTGCCGCGCAAGCCGATCGTGGTGCGCTGCGCCGAGCCGGTCGACCTGTCGGCCTACCGCGGCCGTCCGGTGGACGCCACGCTGCTGCGCGAGGTCACCGACCTGCTGATGGAGAAGGTCCGCGACCTGCTGGCCGAGGTGCGCGGCGAGCCCGCGCCGGTCGAGTTCTTCCGCCGCGGGGCGACCTCGTGAACAGCGCCGCCGAGGTGCGCCGGGTCGCCGTGCTCGGCGCCGGGTCGTGGGGCACCGCGTTCGGCAAGGTGATGGCCGACGCCGGGCGCGAGGTGCGGCTGTGGGCGCGCCGCCCGGAGGTCGCCGCCGCGGTCAACCACCGCCACGCCAACCCCGACTACCTGCCCGGCGTCGAGCTGCCGGCGCTGCTCACCGCGACCACCGACGCCGCGGACGCGCTGGCCGGCGTGGACGCGGTGGTGCTGGCGGTGCCCTCGCAGACCCTGCGGCACAACCTGGCCGGCTGGCGGGAGCTGCTGCCGCCCGGGCGCACCCTGGTCAGCCTGGCCAAGGGCGTCGAGCTGGGCACCCTGCAGCGGATGAGCCAGGTGATCACCGACGTGGCCGGGGTGCCGGCCGACCGGGTGGCGGTGGTGTCCGGGCCGAACCTGGCCCGCGAGATCGCCGGCGAGGAGCCGACCGCCACCGTGATCGCCTGCCCCGACCACGACCGCGCGGTCGCCCTGCAGCACGCCTGCACCACCGGCTACTTCCGGTCCTACACCAACACCGACGTGATCGGCTGCGAGATCGGCGGGGCCGGCAAGAACGTCATCGCGCTGGCCTGCGGGATGGCCGCCGGGATGGGCTTCGGCGACAACACCAAGGCCTCGCTGATCACCCGCGGGCTGGCCGAGACCGCCCGGCTCGGGGTGGCCCTGGGTGCGGACCCGCTGACCTTCGCCGGGCTGGCCGGGCTGGGCGACCTGGTGGCCACCTGCTCGTCGCCGCTGTCGCGCAACCGGACCTTCGGCGAGCGGCTGGGCCGCGGGCAGAGCCTGGCCGAGGCCGAGGCGGCCAACCACGGCCAGGTCGCCGAGGGGGTCAAGTCCTGCACGTCGATCTGCGCGCTGGGCGAGCGGTACGGCGTCGAACTGCCGATCGCCGACGCCGTCCGCCGGGTCTGCCACGAGGGCCTGTCCGCGGCCGAGATGGGCAAGGAACTCATCAGCCGCACCCCCCGTCCCGAATGACCGCCGCCGCCCACCCACCCCGCGCCGTCGAGAACGAAGTTGTCGTGATCATCCGTGCCCGTTGATCACGGCAACTTCGTTCTCGACGGGGACGGGACGCGGTGCGTGCACGGCGGGCACCCGGAGCCGGTGACCGGGCAGCCGCTGCACCCGGGGCCGGTGCTCTCCGCGCCGTTCCACCTCGGCCTGCCCGGCGAGCCGACCCCGACCGACTTCTACGGCCGCGCCGACAACCCCACCTGGCGGGCGCTGGAGGCGGCCATCGGCGAGCTGGACGGCGGCGGCTGCGTCGTGTTCGGGTCCGGGATGGCGGCGATCGCCGCGGTGCTGCGGCTGGGCGCCGCGCGGGGGGCGCTGGTGCTGCCGTCCGACGGCTACTACCAGGCCCGCGACCTCGCCCGCAGCGAGCTGGCCCCGCTCGGCGTCGAGGTCCGGGAGGCGCCGACCGCGGGGCCGTGGCCGTCGCTCGACGGGGCCGGGCTGGTGCTGGTGGAGTCGCCGTCCAACCCCGGACTGGACGTGTCCGACATCGCCGCCGCAGCGGCTGCCGCGCACGCC
>DASQMQ010000116.1:0-1954 GCA_035645455.1 Pseudonocardia sp. | reverse complement strand
GGCCGGCACCCCGAGCGGGCCGCGCCGGCGCAGCAGGTCGCGCAGCGTCCCGCCCTCGACCAGCTCCATCACCAGGAACAGCGCCGGCCCGTGCGGGCCGTGGTGGTCGCCCTGGTCGTGCACGTCGACGACGTTCGGGTGGTCGATCCGGGCCGCCGAGCGGGCCTCCCGCTCGAACCGGGTGCGGAAGGCCGGGTCGGCCGCCAGCCGGGGGTCCATGATCTTGATCGCGACCGGGCGGTCGAGCCGGGTGTCGGTGCCCCGGCGCACCGTGGACATGCCTCCGCGGGCGATCACCGACCCGAGCCGGTAGCGCGCGTCGAGCAGCGCGGCCGGGGGGGCGTTCACCCCTCGACGGTACCGCCCGACGGGCCGGTGCCGTCGGTGGCGCGGCTGTGGCACAGTATGCCGCTGTGAATGGGGGATCGTCCGTGAACGAGGTGTTCGAGCTCTCCGGCGAGATCGCGACGATGCCGGCGACCGAGGTCGCCCAGCTCCTCGCCATCCCGGTCTCCCGGGTGCACCAGCTGGTCCGCGACGGGCAGCTGCTGTCGTTCCGCCGGGCCGGCGAGGTCGTCGTGCCGGTGGACTTCTTCGTCGACGGCGAGGTGGTCAAGGGCCTGTCCGGGACGATCACGGTGCTGCGCGACGGCGGCTACACCGACCCGGACATCCTGCGCTGGCTGTTCGACCAGGACGACGCGCTGCCCGGGGTCCCGATGGCGTCGCTGCGGGCCGGGCGGCACCGCGAGGTCAAGCGCCGCGCGCAGGTCATGGCGTTCTGAGCGGCGTTCCGAGCGGCGTTCTGCGCGGCGCTCCGACCGGCTGGCCCGGCGGGGCGCCGGCCGACCGGGCGCGGGCGAGCAGCGCCCGGGTCAGCCCGGGCACGGCGACGGCGGCCCGGCGCCGGTTGGACACCGCGACCCGGCGGTGCAGCACGTCGTAGTCGGCCGCGCAGATCTCGTCGAGGATGCCGCGGTAGAGCCGGAACGCGCAGTCCACGCAGGCCCGCGACACCGGCTCCAGCATCGCCACCCCCGGCTCGGCGCGCCGGTAGACCGCCCGGGTGTGCGCCACCAGGTGCGCCAGCGCCCGGCGCACCCGCGGATCGGTCCGCTGGGTCCGGCGGCACCAGGTGAGCAGCTCCCGGTCCACGCCGAACGCGGCCAGCTCGGCGGTGGGCAGGTAGATCCGGCCGCGGTCGAGGTCCTCGCCGACGTCGCGCAGGAAGTTGGTCAGCTGGAACGCCACGCCCAGCGCGGCCGCGGGCGGCTCGGCCTCCGCCCGCGGCACCACCGTGCCCAGCACCGGCAGCATCTGCAGCCCGATCACCGCCGCCGAGCCGTGCACGTACACCCCCAGCTCCTCGAAGGTGGCGTACTCGGTGACCTCGGTGTCCATCCGCATGGACACCATGAAGTCGGTGAAGTGCCGGGGGTCGATCGCGTACCGGGTGGCGGTGTCGGCCAGCGCCTCCAGCACCGGCTGCCCGGTCGGCCCCCCGGCCAGCGCGACGGCCAGCTCGGCGTCCAGGGCGTCCAGCCGGGCGGCGCGCTCCGCGGCCGGGCTGTCGTCGTCGAGGTCGTCGACGATCTCGTCGGCGTACCGGGCGAACCCGTACAGCGCGTGCACGGCGGGCCGCCGCCGCGCCGGCAGCAACCGGGTGGCCAAGAAGTAGGTGCGGCCGAACCGGGCGTTCAGGTCGCGGCACAGGGCGTAGGCCGAACGCAGCGCCGGGTCGGTGATCCCGGCGGCGTCCAGCTCAGCCGGTCCGTTGCTCGGCACCGGCGGACGCCCCGGCGGGCGAGGGGGTGGTGGGAGGCGCGGGGTCGGTGGTGGCGGTCGGGCGTGCGGCGGCCGAGGGTGCGGTGGCCGGGGGCGCGGCGGCCGGGTCGGCCGCCGGGACGGGACGGCCGCGCCGGTCGCGGGCGCCGGCGGCGAGCCGCAGCGGGTC
>DASQMQ010000115.1:0-2239 GCA_035645455.1 Pseudonocardia sp. | reverse complement strand
CGTCGGACGCCCGCAGGGTGACCCCACCGACCTGGACCGGCGCGCCGGCGGCCGGGGCCGCGGAGCCGCCATCGGCGGCCCGGGGCACGGCGTGCGCGACCGCGGCGATCGCGGCCAGCTCGACCGGCCCCGACGACCGGGGCCGGGGCGAGGTCGCCGGGGCGGTCGCGGCGGGCGTTCCGGCAGGTGTCCCGGCAGGTGTCCCGGCAGGTGGCCCGGCCGGCCGGGCGGCGGCTGAACTGGCGGTCGGCACGACGGGGAAGGCTACCGGCGGGCCGGTGCGCACCTTCCCGCGCACCACCCCACGCCGGGGGCGGCCCGGACCGCTCAGGGCGCCACCAGGGTCTGCACCGGCGGCGGCTCGACGCTGACCGGCAGCTGCGCGCGCTGGGCCAGGTAGCTGGCGATGTCGTGGAACAGCGGGGCCGCGCTGGTCCCGGCGGCCGGCGCGTCGAGCATGATCGCGATGACGTAGCGCGGCTGCTCGGCCGGCAGCATCCCGGCGAAGGTGATGGTGTGGCTGGCCGAGGTGTAGCAGCGGCAGTCCGGGTCGACCTGCTGCGCGGTGCCGGTCTTGCCGGCGACCAGGTACCCGGGCACGGCCGCCAGGTAGCCGGTGCCGCGCTGGCGCGGCGCGTCCTGGGTGACCGCGGTCAGCATGGTGCGCAGCTTCGCCGCGGTCTCCGCCGAGACCACCCGGACCGCCTCCGGCCGCGGCCGCTCGACCTCGACCCCGTCCGGGCCGGTGGTCGAGGAGATGATCCGGGGCGGGATGCGCAGCCCGTCGTTGGCGACCGTCTGGTACATGCCGGCCATCTGCAGGGTGGTCATGGTCAGCCCCTGGCCGATCGGCAGGTTGCCGAACGTGCTGCCCGACCAGGACTCCCGCGGCGGCACCACCCCGGGGCTCTCCCCGGGCAGCTCGATGCCGGTGCGGGTGCCGATGCCGAACCGGGCCAGCATCTCGGAGAACCGCTCCTCACCGACCTCGCGGGCGGTCATCAGGGTGCCCACGTTGGACGACTTGGCCAGCACCCCGGTCAGCGTGTAGCGCTCGGTGCCGTGGCTCCAGGCGTCGTTGACGGTGCGGTCGGCCACCTTGATGCTGCCCGGGACCGACAGCACGTCCTCCGGGGTGGCCACGCCGTGCTCCAGGGCCGCGGCCATGGTGACCACCTTGTTCACCGAGCCGGGCTCGAACGGGCTCTGCACCACCGGGTTGCCCAGCTGCTCCACGCTGGCCGAGGCGATGTCGCCCGGGTCGAAGGACTGGCCGTTGGCCATGGCCAGCACCTCGGCGGTGCGCGCGTCCAGCACCACGACCGACGAGTTCGGCTTCGCCCCGGTCTCGGCGACCAGCTCGCCCAGCGCCCGCTGCACGGTGTACTGCAGGTCCGAGTCCAGGGTCAGCCGCATGTCCGAGCCCTGCACGGCCGGCCGCTCGAACCGGGTGCTGCCCGGGATCACCGCCTTGGAGCCCTCCGCGGTGTCCACGATGCGCACCCCGTCGGACCCGGCCAAGGTGTTGTCCTGGGCCTGCTCCAGCCCGGCCAGCCCGGCCAGCTTGCGCTCGTCGGCCCGCCAGGACGCCACCCCGACGATGTTGGCGGCCAGGTCGCCGGCCGGGTACTGGCGGTCCTCGCGGCGCTCCTCGGCGATCTCCGGGAACCGCTTGCGCAGCGCGTCGGCGACGGCCGGATCGACCAGCCGGGCCAGCACCACGTAGGCGCGGTCCGCGCTCAGCCGCTCGTGCAGCCCGGCCCGGTCCTGCCCGGTCGCCAGGGCCACCTCGGTGGCCATCTCGTCGACGTAGGCCGCGGTGTCCGGACCGTGGGTGAGCGCGATCGTGCGCGGGTTGGTGACCAGCGACCGGGCGTCCACGCTGAAGGCCAGCGGCGCGCCGCCGCGGTCGAGGATCGCGCCGCGCGCCGCGGGCAGCGCGATGTTGGTGGTGGCCTGCCGGGCCGACGCCGCGGACAGCTCGCCGGCCTGCACGGTCTGCACCACGACCAGCTTGACCGTGGCCACGGCCAGCGCGACGACCAGCAGGACGCGACCGACCACCAGGCGGCGCCGGTAGGGGCCGCCGGCCGGGGTGCGCCGGTAGCCCGACGGCCGGCGCGGGACGGCCGACGACGTGCGGACCGCACCGGCGGGCCGGGGCCGCGGCGGGGCCGCGGGCATCAGTCGGTGCCCGCCCCGGCGCCGGCCGGATCGGCCTCGTCGACCGGCTCGGCCC
>DASQMQ010000114.1:0-11298 GCA_035645455.1 Pseudonocardia sp. | reverse complement strand
CCGTGCCGCACGCGCTCGGCGACTTCCTGGTCCTCGACGCCCTGCGCGCGACCGGCGGCACCGCGATCGCGGTGACCGACGACGAGCTGCTCGCCGCGCAGGCCGCCCTGGCCCGCGACGAGGGCACCTGGGTGTGCCCGGAAGGCGCCGCCTGCTTCGCCGCCGTCGGGCAGTTGCGCGAGGCCGGCTGGCTGACCGGCGACGAGGACGTGGTGGTGCTGAACACCGGCACCGGACTGATCTACCCGGAGACCGTGCCGGTGGACGTGCCGGTGCTGGCGCGCGGCTCGGCGGTGCCTGCTCCCGGTTGAGCGGTCCGGGCCCCGGTGCGCTCGGCGCCGATCCCGGCGGCGACCACGAACGCGATCCCGACCACCGGCAGCACGCCCGGCACCTGGTGCAGCACGACCAGCCCGATGACCAGGGCGATCGCCGGCTCCAGGCTCATCAGCACGCCGAACGCCGCGGTGGTCAGCCGGCGCAGGGCCAGCAGCTCCAGGCAGAACGGGATCACCGGCAGCAGCACGGCCAGCCCCAGCCCGGCCAGCAGCAGCTCCGGGGTGAGCTGCCCGACCACCGACGGCCCGGCCACGACCGTGGCCACGATCCCGGCCACCGGCATCGACACGGCCAGCCCGCGGATGCCGGCCACCTCGTCGCCGACCCGCTGGGTCAGCAGGATGTAGGCCGCCCAGCAGGCCGCCGCGGCCAGCGCGAACGCGACCCCGACCGGGTCGACCGCGCCGTGCCAGGGTTCGGTGAGCAGCAGCACGCCCACCGCGGCCAGCCCCGGCCAGACCATCCGGGCCCCGCGGCCGCGGAACGCCGCCACCCCGAGCGGCCCGAGGAACTCCAGCGCGCTGGCCGTGCCCAGCGGCAGCCGGGCCACGGCCTCCATGAACAGCATGGTCAGCCCGGCGGTCACCACCCCGAGCGCGATCGAGGACAGCAGGCCCGAGCGGGTGTACCAGGACGGCCGCGGCCGGACCAGCACGGCCAGCAGCAGCCCGGCCCAGGCCAGCCGCAGCCAGGCCGCACCCGCCGGGCCGACCTGGTCGAACAGCCCGACCGACGCGGCCAGGCCGAGCTGGACGCAGAGCATGGCGACGACGGTCATGGTCGCGCCGGTGGAGGACGCCGCCCGGCCGGCCGGGCGCGAGGGGCTGGACATGCCACCAGTCAACGGAGCAGCACCATCCATGTCCACGTGCCGATGGTGGACACGCCGTTCAGCGTTGCTGAACGATGAGCGAGTGCAGACCCGTCGCCTGCGGCTGCTGGTGGAGCTGTCCCGGCTGGGTTCGATGCGCGCAGTGGCCGACGAGCTGGGCGTCACCACCTCCACGGTCTCCCAGCAGATCGCGGTGCTGGCCCGGGAGGCGGGCACCGCGCTGGTCGAGCCGGTGGGGCGGAACGTCCGGCTGACCCCGGCCGGGCGGCGGCTGGCCGAGCACGCGGTGACCATCCTGGCCGCCGTCGAGGCCGCGCGACTGGACCTGGACCCGGACGGCGAACCGGCGGGCACGCTGCGCATCGCCGGCTTCGCCAGCGCCGTGCGCCGGTCGCTGCTGCCGATCGCGACCGACCTGGCCCGCAGCCACCCCCGGGTCCGGCTGGTGTTCCACGAGCACGAGCCGTCCGAGGCCTTCGCCCTGCTCGCGGCCGACGACGTCGACCTGGCCCTGGTCTACGACTACGACCTGGCGCCCGCCCCGTTCGACGCGACGGTGGAGCCGACCCCGCTGTGGACGGTGCCGTGGGGCCTGGCCGTGCCGGCGGGCACCGGACCGGTCGGGGACACCGCGCCGGCGGTGTTCGGCGGGCTGCGCGACCGCGACTGGATCGTCAACTCCCGCAACACCGCCGACGAGCAGGTCGTCCGCACGATCGCCTCGATGGCCGGGTTCGAGCCCCGGATCGCGCACCGGGCCGACAGCCTCGACCTGGTCGAGGACCTGGTGGTGGCCGGGTTCGGGGTGGGGCTGCTGCCGGCCGACCAGCCGCCCCGGCCGGGGGTGCGGCTGCTGGAGCTGGTCGCCCCGGCCGTCGTGCTGCGCTGCTACGCCGTGGTGCGCCGGGGCCGGCGCAGCTGGCCGCCGCTGGCCCTGGTCCTGGACCGGCTCAGCGCGGCCCCGGCCCGCTGAGCCGCCTCCCTCCGGGTCCTACCGCACCTCAGCGCTGGTGCCCGCGGTCAGCCCGACGGTTCGGAACCGGCGCCGGAGTCGACGCTCCCGTCGCTCCCGCTGCTCGGGTCGTCGGCGGGCGGGTCCGGGTCGTCGTCCTCGTCGCGGCGCTGGTCGACCCGGTGCCCGAGCACCCGCTCCTCCAGCCGGTCGAGCGCCTCGGGGGCCTCGGTGGGCCCGGGGTGGTCCGGGTCGGTCATGTCGGGGTCCTCTCGTCCGGGACGGGTGCGCGATGGGGCCGGGATACCCGGTGCGGCTCCCGGCCACCCACCGCCGTCGCCGCGTGACGGCAGGTGAACGCACACCGCGCGCTGGAGCTCCGGGCGCCGGCGTTCCGGCGCCGCGGTGCGGACCGGGCCGGCCGGCGGGACGCCGCCGGGTGGCGGGGCCAGGGTCGGGGAGTCCGGCGGGACGCCGGCCCTGCGGGGACGGGCGGAACGGGTGGGTGGCGGACCTGTCGCAGTGCGCCGCTAGGACCCGGCCCGCTGCGCGCTCGCCTGCACCGCGGTGAGCGCGATGGTGAACACGATGTCCTCGACCTGCGCCCCGCGGCTCAGGTCGTTCACCGGCCGGGCCAGCCCCTGCAGCATCGGGCCGATGCTGACCACCTCGGCGCTGCGCTGCACCGCCTTGTAGGTGGTGTTGCCGGTGTTCAGGTCGGGGAAGACGAACACCGTGGCCTGCCCGGCGACCGGGCTGCCCGGGCGCTTGCTCAGCGCCACCGAGTCGACCGCGGCCGCGTCGTACTGCAGGGGGCCGTCGACCGCGAGGTCCGGGCGGCGCTCGCGGACCAGCGCGGTCGCCTCGGTCACCTTCTGCACGTCGGCGCCCGCGCCCGACGACCCGGTGCTGAAGCTGATCATCGCGATGCGCGGCTCGATGCCCAGCGCCGCCGCGCTGTCGGCGCTCTGCACGGCGATGTCGGCCAGCTCCTCGGCGGACGGATCGGGGTTGATCGCGCAGTCGCCGTAGACCACGACCTCGTCGCGCAGCAGCATGAAGAACACCGAGGACACCAGGCGGGCGTGCGGGGCCACCCGGATCAGCTCCAGGGCCGGGCGCACGGTGGCCGCGGTGGTGTGCACCGCCCCGGCCACCAGCCCGTCGACCTCGCCGGCCGCCAGCATCATGGTGCCGACGGTGATCGGGTCGCCGAGGCGCTCCTGGGCCATCGCCGGGGTCATCCCCTTGTGCCGGCGCAGCTCCACCAGCCGGTCGGTGTAGCGGTCGGCCACCGCGGCCGGGTCCAGCACCTCGACGCCGTCCGGGAGGGCGAGGCCCAGGCCGCGCAGCGTGGTGGCGAGCGCGTCGCGGTCGGTGAGCAGCACGCAGCGCGCCACCCCGCGCTCGGCGCAGGCGATGGCGGCCCGCACGGTGCGCGGCTCGGCCCCCTCGGGCAGCACGATCCGGGCCCCGGACCGGCGGGCGGCCTCGACCAGGTGGTGGCGGAAGGCGGCCGGGGTGAGCCGGTGCCGCCGACCGGGTCCGGCCAGGCTGTGCAGCCAGTCCGGGTCGAGGGCGTCGGCGACGGTGGTGGCGGCGTCGCGGGCCCGGTCCGGGTCGTCGGTGGACAGCTCCGGGTCCATGTCGTGCAGCCGGACCGCGGTGGGGTAGGTGAGCTCGTCGACCAGCAGCACCGGCAGCCCGGTGGCCGCGGCGGTCAGCCGCATGATCTCCGGGTCGGGCCCGATCCCCGCGGTGAGCAGCAGCCCGGCCAGCCGAACCCCGTTCATCACCGCCAGGAAGGCGGCCATCACCACGTCGTGCCGGTCGCCCGGGACCAGCAGCAGGGCGCCGTCGCGCAGCCGCGGCAGCAGGCCGGGCACGGCCTGGGCGCAGACCAGCACCTCGGCGACCCGGCGGGAGTCGTCCCCGGCGACCAGCGTCCGGGCGCCCAGCTCGCGGACGACGTCGCCGACCCGCGGCCAGGTGACGTCGGGCCGGAACGGCACCGCGCCGGCCAGCGGGATGGCGTGCTGCTGCAGGGCCGCGGCGAGGCCGGCCACCCGCTCCGCGGACGGGTCCGGCACCCGGCCGACCACGCAGCCGGCCACCGGCAGCAGCTCGCCGGACCGGTAGGGCGCCGCGGCGATGGCCACCGCCCCGGCGAGGTCGTGGTCGGGGACCCCGGTGCTGCCGTCGGCCACCAGCAGCACGTCCGCGTCCAGGGCACGGGCCAGCGCGATGTTGACCCGGGTCGACCAGATGTGCTCGGTGGAGGGCACCAGCCCCTCGACGACCACGACGTCGCAGTCGGTCAGCGGCTCGGTGAGGGCGACGACCTGCTCCATCAGCTCGTCGAGCCGGCCCGTGCCGAGCAGGGCGGCGGCCCGCTCGGCCGGCAACGGGTCCGGCGGGCGCAGCCGGGTCAGCAGCCCGACCAGCCCGGCCGAGTGGTCGGCGCCGGTGCGCCGCGGTTGCGCGATGGGTTTGACGAACCCGACCTCGACCCCGGACCGGTCCAGCGCGGCGACCAGGCCGAGGCAGGCCGAGGTGAGGCCGACCCGTCGGCCGGTCGGGACCACCAGCAGGGTGCGCGTCATCGTGATCAGCCTACGGTCCGCCCGACCCGGCCGTCGGGACCTGCGACCCCTGCTGGGCGGCGGAGGTCCCACCCGGGTCGGGAGCCGCGGCCCTACCGGCTGCGGGTGCTCGCGGACGAGGCTCGGAAGGGCAGGTCGAGGACAGCTGGAGAGAGGATCGTCATGAACGCGCTCGTGGTCGTGGAGTCGGTTTTCGGCAACACCCGCAGCATCGCCGAGGCGGTGGCCGAGGGCCTCGGACCGCGGTCGCACGCCCGGGTCGTGGACGTGGCCCGGTTCGACAGCGCGGCTCCGGGGGCCCTCGACGGGATCGACCTGCTGGTGGTCGGCGGCCCCACGCACGCCTTCGGCATGACCCGCGCGGCGACCCGGCGGTCCGCCGCCGAGCAGGCCGGCGAGGGCGCGGTCCCGGCGGAGCGGGGCCTGCGGGAGTGGCTCGCCGCCCTGCCGAGGGCCGAGCGCGGCCGGCTGGCCGCGACCTTCGACACCAGGATGGACCGCCCCCGGATGCCCGGGTCGGCGGCGGCCGGGGCGGCCCGGCGACTGCGCGGGCTGGGCTACCGGATGGTGACCGGACCGGCCTCGTTCCGGGTCACCGGCACCCCCGGCCCGCTGGTGCCCGGCGAGCTGGAGCGGGCCCGGCTGTGGGCCGCCGGCCTGGTCACCCGGATCGTCGCGGATGGTCCGGCCGCGACCATCCGCTGACCCGCGCCCCTCCACCGGCGGCTCGGGGTCCGCCGCCCACCGCGCGGCCGTGCCGCCAGGTGTGGGGACGGGCGGTCAAACGGGTATCACTCGATCGATGGAACGCATCCGATCGAGAGGCGAGCGATGAGCGGCGCGGACGATCCCGGGGATCCCCTGCTGGCCGGGCGCTACGCGCTCGGCCCCGAGATCGGCTGCGGGAGCACGGCCGTGGTCCACCGCGGCCACGACCGGCGCACCGGCGAGGACGTCGCGATCAAGCTGTTCACCGCGGGCCCGTCCCCGGCCGGCGACGGCCGCGACCGGCGCGAGGTGGAGATCCTGACCGGACTGCGCCACCCCGGGCTGGTGGGTCTGCGCGACGCCGGCACCACCGACGGCCGGTTGTTCGTGGTGATGGACCTCGTCGAAGGCGGGAGCCTGGCCACCGCGCTGCGCTCCGAGCCGCTGCCGCCCGCGGAGGTGGAGGTGCTCGGCGCCGGATTGGCCGACGCGCTGGCGTACGTGCACGCGCGCGGCATCGTGCACCGCGACGTCAAGCCGGCCAACATCCTGCTCGATGTCGATTCCCGGCCCCGGCTCACCGACTTCGGCATCGCCCGGCTGGACGGCTCGACCGGCGTCACCCGGACCGGTGTCGTCATCGGCACCGCCGCCTACATGGCGCCCGAGCAGGTCCGCGGCCGTCCGGTCAGCAGCCCCGCGGACATCTACGCCCTCGGGCTGGTCCTGCTGGAGGCGGTGACCGGGCGGCGCGAGTACCCGGGCGTCGCGGTCGAGGCGGCGATCGCCCGGCTGCACCGCCCGCCGGAGGTCCCCGCCGGCCTGCCACCCCGGCTGCGCGAGGCGGTGCGCCGGATGACCGCCTACGACCCGGCCGACCGGCCGGACGCCGCCACCGTGGCCGCGATCCTGCGCGCCCCCCACGGCCCGGGTCACCGGCCCGCCGCGGCGCGGCGGCGGCTCGTCCCGCTCGGGGCGCTGGCTGTCCTGCTGGTCGGGGTGGTGAGCGGCGTCGCGCTGCTCCAGCCGGGCGGCACCCCGACCGTCGTCGCCGCGGCGCCACAGCCGGCCCTCGGCGGGCAGCCCGTGCCCCTCGTCGCCCCGACCGTGCCGGCCCCGACCGCCCCGGCCCCGGCCCCGGCCGCACCGCAAGCCGAGCCGGCCGCTCCGGTCGTGGCCCTCGCCCCGCGCCCGGCCGCGGACCCGCCGGCCGTGCCGGCCAGGGTCGCGTCCCCGCCCGCGCCGGACACCGTCGACCGGCCCGACGCCGACGCGCCGTCCGGGGACGAGGGCGAGGACGGCAGGGGCGGCGAGGACGGCAGGGGCGGTGAGAACGGCGAGGGCGGCGACGGCGGCGACGGCAGCAAGGACGGGGACCGCAAGGACAAGGGCAAGGGCGACAAGGGCGAAAACGGCAACGGGAAGGGCAAGGGGAAGGGGAAGGGTTGACCGATGACTTCCGGCGCGGGCCGTGGTCCTTCCTCCGTACGCCACCGCCCGCTGCCAGGAGGCCGCCATGACCGCCACCATCAGCTCACCCCCGACGACCACGCCGACGACCTGCGGCGGGTCGTCGAGGCGATCGGCGGTGGCCCGGTCGATGTGCTGGCGAGCAGCGGCGGCGCGGTCAACGCCCTGGCCTGGGTGGCCCGGCACCCCGAGCAGGTGCGCACCCTGGTCGCCCACGAGCCCCCGCTGGCCACCCTGCTGGCCGACCGCGACGCGATGACCGCGGTGATCGCCGACACGCACGAGACCTACCAGCGCGACGGCGTGGGGCCGGGGATGGCGAAGTTCATCATGCTGGTGGGGCACGACGGGGAGCTGCCCGACGGATTCCGGTTCCCGCCGGTCGACCCGGCCCAGTTCGGCCTGCCCACCGAGGACGACGGCAGCCGCGGCGACGCCCTGCTCGGCCAGAACCTGCGCAACTCCACCGGCTACCGGCCCGACTTCGCCGCGCTGCGCGCGGCCGGCTCCCGGATCCGGCTGGCCCGGGGGGAGAAGTCGGGCCAGACGATGGCGGCGCGGGGTGCGGACGCGGTCGCGGCGAGGCTCGGCGTCGAGCCGGTCGTGTTCCCCGGCGACCATGCCGGGTTCCTGGGCGGGGAGTACGGCATGCACGGCGAGCCGGACGGGTTCGCCCGGCGGCTGCGCGAGGTCCTCGACGCCGATCAGGGGTCGTGGCTCCGCGCAAGGAGACGGGCAGCGCCCCGCTGCCGAAGTCTGTGAGGACGATCCGACTCGACCGCCCTAGGCTGCTGGTCATGGCGCGGGTCAACGACGTCGGCGGGCAGTCCGGTTTCGGGCCGGTAGCGGTCGAACCGGACGAGCCGCCGTTCCACGCCGACTGGGAGGCGCGGGTGTACGCGCTCAACGTCGCGATGCTGCGGCGCGGGGTCTACAACCTCGACCAGTTCCGCGACGCGATCGAGCGGATGCCGCCCGGGGAGTACCTGGCGGCGTCGTACTACGAGCGCTGGCTGCACGCCGTGGAGGCGTTGACCTCGGCCGCGGCGCCCGAACCCGGTCCGGACCGTGGCTGAGCCCCGGTTCGCGGTCGGCGCCCGGGTCCGCACCCGAACCCTCGATCCGCCCCACCACACCCGGCTGCCCCGCTACGCCCGCGGGCAGGTCGGCGAGGTGGTCGAGGTGCAGGGCAGCTGGCCGCTGGCCGACGACCGGGCCCGCGGGCTCGGCGAGCCCCGGGTCGAGGCGGTCTACACGGTCCGTTTCCCGGCCGCCGACCTGTGGGGACCGCCGGGCGGGCACTGGGTGCAGGTCGAGCTGTGGGAGTCCTACCTGGAGGTCGTGGCATGACCGGGCAGCACTCGGACTCCGAGGTCGCGGTGCGGGTGCGCCGGTTGGAGGAGCGGCTGATCGATGCCGGGCTGACCAGCGACGACCAGCTCGACGGCATCATCGGGCAGCTCGTGGCCGGGTCGCCGGCGAACGGCGCCCGGGTGGTGGCCCGCGCCTGGACCGACCCGGCCTTCGCCGAGCGGCTGCTGTCCGACGCGAACCGGGCGCTCGATGAGCTCGGCCTGTCGATGAGCACCGGGCCGCAGGTGCAGCGGTTCACCGTCGTGCCGAACACCCCGGCCACGCACAACGTGCTGGTCTGCACGCTGTGCTCGTGCTACCCGATCGGGCTGCTCGGGCCGTCGCCGTCCTGGTACAAGAGCGAGGCCTACCGGTCGCGGGTCGTCCGGGAGCCGCGGGCCGTGCTGGCCGAGTTCGGGCTGGTGCTGCCGGAGGCGACGGAGATCGTCGTCCACGACACCAGCGCGGAGAGCCGGCACATGGTGGTGCCGATGCGCCCGGCCGACACCGGGGGGCTGACGGAGGCCGAGCTGGCGGCGCTGGTGACCCGCGAGGGACTGATCGGGACCGCCGCGGTCTAGCGCCGCCGCGGGCCGCGGCAACCAGCCGGACGCCCCGCAACCCGCCGGGCCGTTCGCGGCGGCCCGTTCTCAGACGTCGGCGCTGCGGCGCTCGGCGAAGCGGCGCCAGGCCGCCCAGCCCAGCCCGGCCACCAGCAGCAGGTAGAGCACGATCGTGATCGGGCTGCTGACCAGCACCGCGGGGTCGTTCTCGGAGTTGGCCATCGCGTCGCGCAGCGAGTACTCGGCCAGCGGGCCGAGGATCACCGCGATCAGCACCGGCGCGACCGGGATGTCGTAGAGCCGCATCGCCAGCCCGAGCACCCCGATCACCAGCATGATCACCAGGTCGACCGTGCTGGCCCCGGCGGCGTAGACGCCGAACGAGGCGAACACCGCGATGCCGGCGTACAGGTAGGACTTGGGCACCCGCAGCAACTGCGCCCACAGCGGCGCGAACGGCAGGTTCAGGATCAGTAGCACGACCATCGCCAGGAAGAACCCGGCGAGCAGCGCCCAGACGATGTCGCCGCTGCGCTCCAGCAGCAGCGGGCCGGGCTGCAGCCCGTACTGCTGGAAGGCCGCGAGCAGCAGGGCGGCGGTCGCCGAGGTGGGCAGCCCGAGCGCGAGCAGCGCCCCCATCGCGGTCCCGGCGGTGGCGTTGCCGGCAGCCTCCGGACCGGCGACGCCCTGGATGGCGCCGCGGCCGAACATCGGGTTCGCCCGCCGCCGGTCCAGCCGGCGCTCGGTGCCGTAGGCCAGGAACGTGGGCACCTCCGCGCCGCCGGCCGGGATGACGCCGAACGGCAGGCCGTACCCGGTGCCGCGCAGCCACGCCGGCAGCGCCGCGCGGAACTCCGCCCGGGACAGCCACGGCCGCCCGCTGGGCAGGGCCGCCTGCTGGTCGTCGCGCCGCCCCACCTTGGCGGCCTGGTGGAACACCTCGCCCAGGGCCAGCAGCGACACCGTGATGACCACGATCGAGATCCCGTCCAGCAGCGCCGGGGAACCGAAGGAGAACCGCGCGGTGCCGGTCGGCTGGTCGATCCCGATCATGGCCAGGGCCAGCCCGACGGCCAGCGCGGCCAGGCCGCGCACCGCCGAGTCCGCGACCACGGCCGATATCGCGATGAAGGCGAAGACGGCGAGGGCGAAGAACTCGGCCGGACCGAAACCGGTGGCCAGCTCGGCGAGGGTGGGGGCGAAGAACACCACGAGCAGCGAGGCGACCATGCCACCGATGAAGGCGCCGATCGCCGCGGTGGCCAGGGCCTGCGCGGCGCGGCCGTCCTGGGCCATCCGGTAGCCCTCGAAGGCGCTCGCGATCGCGGTGGAGTTGCCCGGGGTGTTCATCAGGATGCCGGAGATCGAGTCGCCGAACAGCCCGCCGAAGTAGATGCCGGTGAACATGATCAGCGCGTTGGTCGGCTCCAGCACGAACGTCAGCGGCAGCAGCAGCGCGACCGCCATCGCCGAGCCGAGCCCGGGCAGCACCCCGACCGCCGTCCCGAGCACCGCGCCGAGCAGCACGAACAGCAGGGCTGACGGGGTGAGGATGTCGGCGAACCCGCCGAGCAGGTTGGACAGCTGCTCCACGGTCTCAGAACCCCCCGACGAAGCCGGCGGGCAACGAGATGCCGAGCAGCCCGCTGAACACGATCTGGATGACCGACGCCACCGCGAGCCCGGCCAGCAGGCAGGTCGGGTAGCGGCGGTTGCCGAGCGCGATCGCGACGGTGGTGAACAGCAGTGTCGCCGAGAGGATCCAGCCCAGCCAGGGCAGCACCACGATGAACCCGGCGACCCCGCCGACCGCGATCCCGACCGCCCGCGCGTTGACGGTCTCGGGTTCGGGTGCGGGCTCCGCCCCGGTGTCGGCTCCGGTGCCGGCCCCGGCCCCGGTGTCGGCCTCGGTGTCGGCCTCGACGGGCGTGCTCGGGGGATCGGTCGGGGTGTCGTACTCGGGCCGGGGTCGCAGGATGTCGACGGCGAGCGCGGCGGCGACGACGAAGCAGAGCACGGCCACCGCCCACGGCATCGCGGTCGGCCCGAACACCCCGCCGTCGCCGACGACGTCCATGCCCACCGTGCCGACCACCAGGAAGATCCCGAGCGCGACCAGCACGGCCGGGACGATCAGGGCGCCCCGAGACAGGTGCGCGGGCCGGGGGCGCCGCCGCGGGGTGGTCGTGGCCCCGTCCTGGGTCACCTCGCTCATGCCAGCCCCAACTCCTCGAGGAGTGCGTCGATCCGTTCCTGTTCGGTGACGAGGTACCGCTCGAACTCCTCGCCGTAGATCTCGCTGCGCACCCACCGGTTGCGCTCGACCGCCGCGGCCCAGGACTCGGTGGCGACCATCTCGCGGACGACCTGCTCCAGCTCGGTCCGCTCGGCGTCGGTGATGCCCTGCGGGGCGACCAGGCCGCGCCAGTTGACCAGGTCGACCCCCGGCAGCCCGAGCTCGATCATCGTCGGGGCGTC
>DASQMQ010000113.1:0-11782 GCA_035645455.1 Pseudonocardia sp. | reverse complement strand
CCGGCGAGCCGCCGAGCTGGACGCCGCCGACCCGCTGGCCGGCGTGCGCGCGGAGTTCCTGCTCGACGCCGCGCCCGGGATCTCCGCCTACCTGGACGGCAACTCGCTGGGCCGACCGCTGCGGGTCACCGCCGAGCGGATGGCCCGGTTCGTCACCGAGGAGTGGGGCGGGCGGCTGATCCAGGGCTGGACCGACGGCTGGCTGGACTGGCCGCAGCAGGTCGGCGACCAGCTGGGCCGGGCCGTCCTCGGCGCCGCGGCCGGGCAGACCGTGGTCGCCGATTCGACCACCGTCATGCTCTACAAGCTGGCCCGGGCCGCGGTGGACGCCGCCCCGCCCGGCCGCGACGAGATCGTCTGCGACACCGACAACTTCCCCACCGACCGCTACGTGCTGGAGGGCATCGCGGCCGAGCGCGGGTGCACCGTGCGCTGGATCGACACCGACCCGGACGCCGGCGTCACCCTGGACCAGGTGCGCGCCGCGGTCGGACCGCGGACCGCGCTGGCCGTGTTCAGCCACGTCGCCTACCGCTCGGCCCACCTCGCCGACGCCCCCGGGATCACCCGGGCCGTGCACGACGCCGGTGGGCTGGTGCTGTGGGACCTCAGCCACTCCGCCGGGGCGGTCGAGCTCGACCTCGACGGCTGGGGCGTCGACCTGGCCGTGGGCTGCAGCTACAAGTACCTGTGCGGCGGGCCGGGCGCCCCGGCGTTCGGCTACCTCGCCGCCCGCCACCACGGCGTGCTGCGCCAGCCGGTGCAGGGCTGGATGGGCCACGCCGAGCCGTTCACGATGGGCCCGGGCTACACCCCCGCCACCGGGGTCCGCGCGCTGCTCAGCGGCACCCCGCCGATCGTGGCGATGGTGCCCGTGCGGTGCGGGCTGGACCTGGTCGAGCGGGTCGGGATGGCAGCGGTGCGGGCGAAGTCGGTGCTGCTCACCCGGTTCGCCCTGGACCTGGCCGACGACCTGCTCGCCGGCGCCGGGGTCACCGTGGCCACCCCGCGGGCCGACGCCGAGCGCGGCGGGCACGTCACCCTGCGCCGGGCCGACTTCCGGGCGGTCAACGACCGGCTCTGGGCGGCCGGGGTGATCCCGGACTTCCGCGCCCCGGACGGCATCCGGCTCGGCCTGGCCCCGCTGAGCACCGCCTTCGCCGAGGTGCTCGACGGGATGCTGGTGCTGACCGAGGAGATCGCCCGATGAGCCCGAACGACCGGCCGGTCGAGCCGGGGGTGGTGCGCGACTTCCGCGACACCATGTCCTACGCCGACTACCTGCACCTCGACGAGGTCCTCTCCGCGCAGCACCCGGTCAGCCGACCGGCGCACCACGACGAGATGCTGTTCATCATCCAGCACCAGACCTCGGAGCTGTGGCTCAAGCTCGTGCTGCACGAGCTGCGCGCGGCGATGCGCCACCTGGCCGCGGACGAGCTGCAGCTGGCGCTGAAGAACCTGGCCCGGATCAAGCACGTGCAACGCACGCTGATCGAGCAGTGGTCGGTCCTGGCCACCCTCACCCCGGCCGAGTACCTGGAGTTCCGCGGGGCGCTGGCCAGCTCGTCGGGGTTCCAGAGCCACCAGTACCGGGCGGTGGAGTTCGCGCTGGGCAACAAGAACGCCGCCATGCTGGAGGTCTTCCGCCACGACGAGGCCCGGCACCGTGAGCTGGCCGAGCTGCTCGAGGCCCCCAGCCTCTACGACGAGTTCCTGCGCCACCTCGCCCGGCGCGGCTGGCCGGTGCCGCAGGACGTGCTCGACCGCGACGTCACGAAGGCGCACGTGCTGCACGACGGGGTGGTCGAGGTGTTCCGCGGCGTCTACCGCGACGTGCAGGAGCACTGGGAGGTCTACCAGGCCAGTGAGGACCTGGTGGACCTGGAGGACAACTTCCAGGTCTGGCGGTTCCGCCACCTGCGCACCGTGCAGCGGACGATCGGCGTCCGGCGCGGCACCGGCGGCTCGTCGGGGGTCGGGTTCCTGGCCCGCGCGCTGGACCTGACGTTCTTCCCCGAGCTCTACGCCGTGCGCACCGAACTCGGCGACTGAGCGACGCAACGGCGATCACCGTCATCGGCCGGCCGTTCGTGCGCGCGCAATGAAAAGGAGCCATTCGCCCGCGTTCCACCCGCCGATCATGGCACCCGTCCCAGCCGCCGTGACCACTTACGGCCCAGCCTCTTCGACGCCGTTCGGTCGATTGTCCGCGAGAACACGATCAGGCAGCATCCATGGGCGTGGCCAGCACGGGACCGACATTCCTGCGGATGGACCGCCCGGAATTGTCGGCGGGCAACGTGCTGATCGTCCGCTCCGTACCCCCCGCCGACCGGCTACGCCGACGGTTGAGCCCGTCGTCCCCCCTGGCGTACCTGTTCGAGAACGTTTCCCCGTACGAGCCGGACAGCGATGTCGAGATGAATGCCGGGCACTACGACGAGACCGACCTGGTCTGGTCGTTCTCCGGTGAGGTGACCGCGATCGTCGGCCTCACCGAACCCTTGGGCTCCGGGGACGACCGTTCCCGGCCGACGGATGGAGGTCCGTGATGTCCGCTCCGGTTCTGACCAGGAACCCGCTCCGCACATCCCGCTCGATGCTCAACGGCCACGTGGTGCCCGACGGCACGACTCCCACCGAGGACGGGATGCCGCTGGCCTACCTGTACTCGGAGTTCCGGGTGGAGGGCGAACTGCCCTTCATCGACCTCGGCCACTACGACGCCGACCAGCAGGTCTGGGTCGTGCCGGACGGCGTGCCCACCATGGGCGTCGCCACCAAGACCCGCACGTCCAACGGCACCCAGTGCGGCGACTGCACCAGCGACGACGCCTGCGGCTGAGTCGACGACGATGGCGCAGCACCCCACCGTCCTGATCCTCACCCAGGAGTTCGACCCCACCGTCGACCCGATCGTGCGCGCGCTGCGCGAGCGGGACGCCGAGATCGTGCGCGTGGACCTGAGCTACTTCCCGCAGCAGCTCAGCCTGACAGCGTCCGACTTCGGGGGCGAGCGGCGGGTGCTGCGCCACCGCGACCGCGTCGTCGACCTCGACGCGCTGGCCGGCGTCTGGTACCGGCGCCCGACGACGTTCAAGTTCGACCCCGCCATGGGCGAGGCGGAGGTCCAGTTCGCCCGCAGCGAGGCCCTGCACGGCGTCGGGGGCATCCTGCGCGCCACCGACTGCCTCTGGGTCAACCGCCCCGACCTCGACGGCACCGCCGAGCTCAAGCCCTACCACTCCCAGCTGGCCAAGCGGCTGGGCTTCCGCACGCCCCGCACGCTGATGACCAACGACCCGGACGAGGCCGCCGCCCTGCTGCGCGACACCGGCGGCAAGCTCGTCTACAAAGCGCTCAGCGGCGGGGTGGTGCACTATCCCGGCGCGTTCCCCGCCGGCCTGCTCACCACGGTCGTCGGCCCGGAGATGGCCGAGCACGTCGACCGCGTCCGGCACACAATCTGCACGTTCCAGGAATACATCGAGAAATCCTACGAGATCCGCCTGACCGTCATCGGGAACACCTACTTCCCGGTCGTCATCAGCTCGCAGTCCGAGGAATCGACCGCGGTCGACTGGCGGGGCGCGGACGAAATGCCCTACGGCGACTACGTCGCGCTGCCCGACCACCTCGTGAAGAACGTGCACGCGCTGATGGACGAACTCGGACTGGTCTACGGGGCGATCGACTTCATCGTCACCCCGGACGGCGACTTCGTGTTCCTGGAGGTCAACCCGAACGGCCAGTTCATCTGGATGGAGCACGACCTCGGCCTGCCGATGAGCACCTGCCTGGCCGAGCTGCTGATGTCCGGGCGGACGTTCCGGCGCGGCGACGTGACCCAGATCGGCTACTGATGCTCGCCGCCGCGCTGACCACCGCGGTGGCGGTCACCTTCGCGATGTCGGCCGCGGCCAAGCTCGCCGACCCGGGGGCGTTCCGCCGGTCGCTGCCGGCCACCCTCGGGATGGCGCCGCTGCGGGCGAACCGCCTCGCGCCCGTGGTCGTGGCCGCCGAGCTGGCAGTGCTCCCGCCGCTCGTGCTCGGGGCGTGGTGGGTCCCGGCGGCGCTGCTCGGCTTCGCGCTGGCCGCCGCCCTGCTGATCGCGTTCACCGCGGCGCTGCTGTCGATGATCCGGCGCGGGGTCACCGAGCCCTGCCACTGCTTCGGCGCCCAGGACTCGCCGCCGGGTCGGCTCGACCTGGTCCGCAACGGCCTGCTGGCGGGGTTCGCGGTGGCCGGGCTGGTCGTGGCCGCGGTGGCCGGGCCCGTCGCCGGGGGCTCCGCGGTCGAGGTGGGCGGCGGGGCGCTGCTCGGGGCGGCCGCGGCGCTGCTGGTGGTGCGGCTGGACGACCTGCGCTGGATGGTCGGGCCGGTGCTGCCCGGCCTCGGCTAGGACGGGGAAGGACGGGAACGGTGTCGGAGTCCGCTGTCGTGCTGGCCGTGCTCGGCCCGCTCGGCCTGGCCAACCTGGTGCTGGTGGTCGGGCTGCTGCACCGGCTGCGCCGGCACGACGCGCTGATGCAGACCATGATCGACGGGGTGACCAACCCCCGGTCGACGATGCTCGAGGCCGGCGAGGAGGTCCGGGCGTTCGCCGCGGCCACGGTGACCGGCGCGCCGGTCGGCTCCACCGATCTGCGCGGCCGCACCCTGGTCGCCTTCCTGTCGCCGACCTGCCCGGCGTGCATCGACTCGCTGCCGCTGTTCACGGCCAGGGCCCAGCTCACCCCGGGTGGCCCGGCGCAGGTGTTGGCCGTCGTCGTGGGGCACGACGAGGAGACCGCCGAGCTGCGCGAGCGGCTCGAACCGGTGGCCCGGGTCGTGGTCGAGCAGCCGTCCGGACCGGTGGCCGCGGCGTTCGGCGTCGTCGGCTTCCCGGCCTTCGCGGTGCTGGACGAGCACACCGTGGCGGCCAGCGACTTCGCCCTGGAGCGGCTGCCGGAGACCGCGGCGGCGTGAGCGCGCCGGCCGCGTCGGACCGCGAGCGGCTGCTGCGGCCCGCGCTGGCCCTCGCCCGGGAGGTCGCCGCGCCGCTGTTGGCCCTGCGGGCCGCGGTGGGCCTGGTCGCCGCGGTGGTCCCGGCCGGCCTCGCCTGGCTGACGAAGATCGTGCTGGACCGGCTGGTCGGGGGCGG
Source organism: Pseudonocardia sp. (assembly GCA_035645455.1). GTDB lineage: Bacteria > Actinomycetota > Actinomycetes > Mycobacteriales > Pseudonocardiaceae > Pseudonocardia. Next base: position 6,636 of record DASQMQ010000113.1, on the reverse strand, counting down.
CGAGCTGGCCCTGCCGGTCGCCGGGCTCGCCGTGGGCGGGGTGGCCGCGGCCGCGCTGCCGCAGCTCGTCCAGTACCTCGACGCGGAGCTCAGCCGGGCCTTCACGGTGGCCACCCGCCAGCGGCTCTACGCGGCCGTGGGCCGGCTGCGCGGGCTCGCCCGGCACGAGGACCCCGAGTTCCAGACCCGCCTGTCGCTGGCCACCGAGGTCGGCCCGAGCGGCCCGGCCGAGGTGCTGACCAGCTCGATCGGCGTCCTGCAGGGCGCGGCGATGGCCGCGGGGTTCCTGTCCGCGCTGGCCGTGGTCAACCCGTGGATGCTGCTGGTCGTGCTGGCCGCGGCGGCCCCGACGCTGCGGGCCGAGCTGGTGCTGAGCCGCCACCGCGCCCGCATGATCACCCAGCTCGGGCACGCCGCCCGCCGCGAGCACTTCTACGCCCAGCTCATCTCCAGCGTCGAGGCGGCGAAGGAGATGCGCCTCTACGGCCTGGACGGGTTGTTCGGCGCCCGCATGGTCACCGAGCTGCGCCGGGTCGACGCCGGCTACCGGGCGGCCGACCGGCGCGAGCTGCGCGCCCAGGCCCTGCTGGGTGGGCTCGGCGCGGTGGTCGCCGGGGGCGGGCTCGCCTGGGCGGTGGCCGCGGCGAGCCGCGGGGAGCTCAGCATCGGCGACGTGTCGGTGTTCGTGGCGGCCGTGGCCGGTGTGCAGGGCGGGCTGAGCGTGGCGATCAGCGGGTGGGCCCAGGCCCACCACGCGCTGCTGCTGTTCGGCCACTACCAGCACATCGTGCAGGCAGAACCGGACCTGGCGGTACCCGGCGCCGGCCGCCCGGTGCCCGGCCTGCGCACCGGCATCGAGTTCCGCGACGTGTGGTTCCGCTACGCCGACGACCTGCCGTGGACCCTGCGCGGGACCTCGTTCACCCTGGCCGCCGGGGCGGCCACCGCGCTCGTGGGCGCCAACGGGGCCGGCAAGAGCACCGTGGTCAAGCTGCTGTGCCGGTTCTACGACCCGACCGCCGGCGCCATCCTGTGGGACGGGGTCGACCTGCGCGAGCTCGACGTGGACGGGCTGCGCCGCCGGATCGGGGCGGTGTTCCAGGACTTCATGCACTACGAGCTGTCCGCGGCGGAGAACATCGCCGTCGGCGACGTGGCCGCGCTGGACGACCGCGAGCGCGTGGCGCGGGCGGCGGCCTGGGCCGGCGTCGCCGAGGCCGTGGAGGCGCTGCCGCGCGCGTACGACACCATGCTGACCCGCATCTACATGTCCGCCGACGTCGGCGACGACCCGGTCACCGGGGTCGTGCTGTCCGGCGGCCAGTGGCAGCGCCTGGCGCTGGCCCGCGCGGTCTTCCGCCGCGACGCCGCGGTGGTCGTGCTGGACGAGCCGAGCTCGGGGCTCGACGCGGCCGCCGAGCACGAGCTGCACGAGCGGTTGCGCGAGCTGCGCACCGGCCGCACCAGCCTGCTGATCTCGCACCGGCTCAGCACGGTGCGCGACGCCGACCTGATCGTCGTGCTGGCCGACGGCACGGTCGCCGAGTCCGGGACGCACGCCGAGCTGATGGCCCTCGACGGCCGCTACGCCACCCTGTTCCGGCTCCAGGCCAGCGGCTACACCTGACCCGTCGAGAACGAAGCTGTTGTGATCAACAGGGCGGGTCGATCACGACGACCTCGTTCTCGACGGGGCCGGGTCAGGCGGCGGGACCCTCCAGCATCTCGGTGACCAGGGCGGCGATCGGGCTGCGCTCACTTCTCGTCAGGGTGACGTGGGCGAACAGCGGGTGGCCCTTCAGCTTCTCGATCACCGCGGCCACCCCGTCGTGCCGGCCGACCCGCAGGTTGTCCCGCTGCGCGACGTCGTGGGTGAGCACCACCCGCGAGGCCGTGCCCAGCCGGGACAGCACGGTGAGCAGCACGTTGCGCTCCAGGGACTGCGCCTCGTCGACGATGACGAAGGTGTCGTGCAGCGAGCGGCCGCGGATGTGGGTCAGCGGGAGCACCTCGAGCATGCCGCGGGCCACCACCTCGTCCATCACGTCCTCGCTGACCAGCGCACCGAGGGTGTCGAAGACGGCCTGCGCCCAGGGGCCCATCTTCTCGGCCTCGCTGCCGGGCAGGTAGCCCAGCTCCTGCCCGCCCACCGCGTACAGCGGCCGGAAGACCACGACCTTGCGGTGCTGCTGGCGCTCCAGCACGGCCTCCAGTCCCGCGCACAGCGCCAGCGCCGACTTGCCGGTGCCGGCCCGGCCGCCGAGCGAGACGATCCCGATGTCCGGGTCGAGCAGCAGGTCCAGGGCGACCCGCTGCTCGGCGGAGCGGCCGTGCAGCCCGAACGCCTCGCGGTCGCCGCGGACCCGCCGCACCCGCTTGTCCGCGGTGACCCGACCCAGCGCCGCCGAGCCCGCCCCGGTGAGCCGCAGCCCGGTGTTGCAGGGCAGGTCGCGGGCGTCGTCGTGGTCGATCACACCGTCCCGGAACAGGGCGTCGACGTCGGCCTGGGTGACCTCCAGATCGGTCATCCCGGTCCAGCCCGAGGGGACCACGTCCAGCGCGTGGTACTCGTCGGCCGCCAGCCCCACCGCGGCGGCCTTGACCCGCAGCGGGATGTCCTTGGTGACCAGGACGACCTCGCCGCGGCCCTCCAGGCGCCGCTCGGCGGCCAGGTTGAGCGCGCAGGCCAGGATGCGGCTGTCGTTGGCGTCGGTGCGGAAGCCGGCGGGGAGCACCTCCGGGTCGGTGTGGTTGAGCTCGACGTGCAGCGTTCCCCCGGCGGTGCCGATCGGCACCGGGGCGTCGAGGCGACCGTGTTCGACGCGCAGCTCGTCGAGCATGCGCAGCGCCGTGCGGGCGAACCAGCCCAGCTCGGGGTGGTGCCGCTTGCCCTCGAGCTCGGAGATGACCACCAGCGGCAGGACGACCTCGTGCTCGTCGAACCGGGTCAGCGACCACGGGTCGGACAGCAGGACGGAGGTGTCCAGCACGTAGCAGCGGGTGGAATCCGGGACGGGGGCGGTACGACCTGAGGTCACGGGTGCTCCCTCGTGGGCGCGGCACCGCGCCCACACTCTGGTGGGCCGGTCGGCCCTGGTGCGGACCTCCGCGACACCGCCGCGGACGCCCGCGAGGGCCGGGTGCCGGCCCCCTCGGGTGAACTCACCACGACCAGGGCCTCCCGGGCGGCCCGCATCGGGTACGAACCAGCCGCGGCTCACGCTACCGGCGGTCACCCCCGTGCGGTCAACAGCGACGCGCGGCCCAGCCGCCCCGGCACGGCCAGAATTAACGTGGTGGACGACCGTTCGTCGCTTCCCGACTACCGTCGGTCTGCCAGGTGCTACTCCGATCGGCGGCTTCGTGTGTGCCGAGCGGTCCTGGTCAGCGGGGCTGGACGGCGCCCAGCAGGGCGGGGGTGGTGGGGGCGCCGAGCAGCCGGGCGTGGCGCTCGCGCACCGCACCCGGGTCCACGCCCAGGTGGTCGCGCACCAGCTGGTACCCCTCCACGTAGGCGGTCGTGTAGGCCCGCCACACCGGATGGGTCAGGAAGCCCAGCATCCGCCCGGCGCGCTCGTCGTCGATCAGCAACCAGCGACGCAGGTGGCGGCGCGCGGCGTCGGCGCCGACCCGGCGGTCGTGCAGCAGCAGGGCGGCGTCCTGTCGGACGCGCAGCAGCCCGAGCATCGCCGTGTCCACCCGCTCGACCAGCTCGCCGTCGCACCGGACGCCGGTCCCGGCCAGCACCTCGGCCGCCCACCGCCCCCAGCCCGGGCCGACCGCCGCGACCAGCGCGGTGTCGGCGAGCCCTTCGGAGATCACGCTGCACGGCGACAGGACCAGCGACACGGTGTGCTCGACCTGACCCCCGCCGTCGACCGGGCCGTCCTGCAGTCGGCAGAGTTCGGTGTGGTGGCCCGGGTAGGCCTCGTGCGCGACGAGCTGGGCCAGCTGGCCCGCGCGCAGCCGGGCCCCGGCGTTGAGCCGCACCACCGAGCGGTGCCCGCCGCGGCGCTGGTGCAGCGCGGCCCACGGGGCGTCGTGGACCACCTCGAAGTCCACCGACTCGTCCGCGGGCAGCCGGTAGGGAGCACGGACCCGCTCGCGCAGCGCGCCGGCCAGCGCGTCCACGGCCGATCGCAGCTGCCCGGGGGCGAGCTCGTCACGGCGGCGGTGCGCGGCCACCCGCTCGGCCAGCGTCCCCGGACCGGGCAGCAGGGTGGCCAGTTCGCGGTGCGCGGCGCGGTAGCCGTCCTCGTCGCCGAACCCGACCGACACCCCCAGGCACCGCTCCACCTCGCGGACGAACGGCACCGGACGCCCGGCGAGCCGGTCCGCCGTGCACGCCAGCGCGTCCAGCTGGGCGAGCAGGACCTGTTCGCGGTGCCCGCCGGACCCGGCCAGCGCGGCGGCCAGCCGATCGGCGTCGCGGCCCAGCCCGGCGGCCGCGGGAGGCGGCTCGCGGTCGACCTGCCGGCGGAGCTCCGCGGGCCCCAGGTAGTTGCCGACCAGGCCGGGGACCAGCCGGTCCAGGCGCAGGGCCAGCCGCACGACGTCGCGGGCCACCCGATCGACGTCCGACGCTTCCGCCGACATCTCCGCAACGTACCCGGCACCGGCCGCGATCACCGCGCGTGCCCGGGCCGGAGGATACTGCGCCGATCGGGCCCGATCAGGTCACCGCGCGTCGATCCCACCGGTGCGCACCGCGTGCCGTGGCGCCCGGGAATTGACCTGATCGGCGGCGTCACCCCACCCAGAGTAAGGCACGTACCCGATGGGGTTACCGGGTTTGTGGCAGCGCGGACGACCTCGCTAGCTTTTCCCCATCGGCGGGCGCTCCCCCATTCGAACGCCGATCGGAATGCGGCTCGACCTCGGTCGTCCCGGGTACACACCAGGAGAAGAAATGCTGAAGAAGGCTGGAATCGTCATCGCCGCGGCCGCGGCCGGCGTGCTGTCGCTGAGCCCGCTCGCCTTCGCCACCAACGGGCAGCACCACACCCCGCGGCACGACGACCACCACTCGCGGACCGACGTCGACCGCTCCGTCGACTACACCAACGTCGAGCGGAACAACCTGAGCAACGACTGCAGCTTCGGCCAGCAGGGTCCCGACGTCGACGCGACCGCGACCGGCGGGTCCAGCCTGCTCGGCCTGGGCGGCCTGGTGACCAACGTCATCGCCCCGGTGACCACCCAGACCCAGCTGCTCAACTGCACCAACATCGGGATCTCGGACGTGATCGACGTCAACTCCGACAACGACGACACGGAGGTCACCCGCACCTCGATCGAGGACTCCGGCAACACCGTCATCGACGGCTGATCGACCAGCGGCACCCGGCGCGACCCCGGGGACGAAGGGCGCGGACCACCCGGTCCGCGCCCTTCGTCGTTCCCGGTCGACCACGACCACCCGATCGGGTGCGTAACCCGGGAAAGATTCCGGCAGCCACCCGATAGTGGTACCGGATTTGGTTCCGGCCCAGCCCGCCGATAGCGTTCCCAGCAGTCGGCGGGCGCTCCCCTCATTCAACGCCGGCTTGTGATCGGGCCGCCACGTCGGCTCGGAAGACTTCCAGGAGAATCTGTGCTGAAGAAGACCGGAATCATCGTTGCCGCGGCCGCTGCCGGCGTTCTCGGGCTGAGCTCGCTGGCCTTCGCCACCACCGGCAACGACGACCACGGCCACGGCCACAGCCACTCGTCGGTCGAGTACTCCAACACGGAGTCCGGCAACCTCGGCAACGACTGCGACTTCGCCCAGGACGGCGGCTCGGTCGACCAGAACCTCGCCGGCGGCGGCAGCCTGCTGGGCGTGGGCGGGGCCGTGGACGGGCTCGTCGCCCCGGTGACCACCCAGATCCAGGCGCTGAACTGCACCAACATCGGCATCTCGGACGTCATCGACGTGGACTCGGGCAACACCACCGAGACCACCACCGAGACCGAGATCGACGAGTCGTTCAACTCCGTCGAGGACTGATCCGGACCGGCTCGGCGTGCACCGAGGGGCCCGGACCGCACGGTCCGGGCCCCTCGGCCGTCCGGGCCCACCGCCCGGCGATCCACCCGATTACACCCGATCGATTGCGTAACCTCGGCCCGGATCCGGCGGTCACCCGATCGTGTCGCCAGCTTTGTCCGGGCGATGGGTCGCGCTAGTTTTATTGCAGTCGGCGGGCTCCCCGGTCGAAAGTCGACTTTCGCAGAACATGCTCCGGCCACGCCGGACCACCCAAGGAGAAATACAGTGCTGAAGAAGGCTGGAATCGTCGTCACCGCGGCCGCCGCGGGGATCCTCGCGCTGACCCCGTTCGCGTTCGCCGACAACGACTCGCACCACGACTCGCACCACGGGTCGACCCACGTCGAGTACAGCAACGTGGAGGACCACAACCTCACCAACGACTGCGACTTCGCGCAGGACGGCGGCGACATCGACCAGGACCTGACCGGTGGCTCCAGCCTGCTCGGCGTGGGCGGACTGGTGACCGGCGTGGTCCTCCCCATCACCACCCAGACCCAGGCCCTGAACTGCACCAACATCGGCGTGCACGACGTCGTCGACATCGACTCGGGCAACACCACCGAGACCACCACCGAGACCGAGATCGACGAGTCGTTCAACTC
>DASQMQ010000112.1:0-4715 GCA_035645455.1 Pseudonocardia sp. | reverse complement strand
CTGACCGGTCAGGGACCGCCCTCGCCGTGCTGCCGCGATCCCCGGATCGACTGCGCCGTCCGCGCCAGGGTCCAGAGCGGACACGGCCAGACCAGCATCGGCGTGCCGCGACCCGGCCGCGTGCAGCGCGCGCAGTGCCCGGTGTCGGTCCGGACGTGCTCGCCGAGCAGGCGCGCGACGACGGTGTCCATGGTCGCCAGCTCGCGGGCGAACCGGTGCCACGCGTCGTGCGCGTCGGGCGACGGAGGTGCCACGGCGCGTGACAATACCGAAGAAGCAAACTAGGCAAACGAGAGTTAACCGATCTGGACAAGGCAAGAAGCGTGATCAAGCCCTGACCAGCTCGTATGGTGCGGAACATGGCTGAACGACTGCTGTCCACCGGGCAGGCGGCGAAAGCCATCGGGGTCTCCCCGAGATCGCTGTCCCACTGGGTCACCCGAGGGCTGATCAAGCCCACGCTCGTCACGCCGGGCGGGCAGTACCGCTTCGACCTCGACGAGTTGAAGGCCCAGATGCAGAAGCGGCAGGCGCCGGCCCGCGGCCCGCGGCCCGCCGAGGAGGACGATGAGTAGCGGACCCGGCGACGCCGAGCGGTTCGAGCCCGCGTCGGTGGCCGAGTGGCGGGCCTGGCTCGCGGCCAACCACGCGCGCCGGGCCGGCGTGTGGCTGGTGACCCGGAAGGTGTCCGCGGGTGGCCCGCAGGTCGGCTACGCGGAGTCGGTCGAGCAGGCGCTGTGCTTCGGGTGGATCGACAGCACCGGCCGGGCGCTGGACGACGAGCGCAGGATGCTGTGGTTCGCCCGGCGCAAGCCCCGCAGCGGGTGGTCGCGGTCGAACAAGCAGCGCATCGAGCGGCTGCTGGCCGCCGGGCTGATGGAGCCGGCCGGGCTGGCGCTCATCGAGGCGGCCAAGGCCGACGGGTCGTGGACGCTGCTCGACGCCGTCGAGGACCTGCTCGTCCCCGACGACCTCGCCGCGGCCCTGGACGCCCACCCCGGCGCCCGGGAGAACTGGGAGGCGTTCCCGCCCTCGGCGCGCCGCGCCCTCCTGGAGTGGATCGTGCAGGCCCGCCGCCCCGACACCCGCGCCCGTCGCATCGCCGAGACCGCCGAGCACGCCGCCCGCAACGAGCGCGCCAACCAGTGGCGCCCCAAGCCCTGACCCGTCGAGAACGAAGCTGTTGTGATCAACAGGCCTTGTGGATCACGACAAGTTCGTTCTCGACGGAATTCAGCCCTGGTGGGGGTAGGGGACGGCGGTGGGTGGGACGAAGGTCTCCTTGATCGTGCGGGGGCTGATCCAGCGCAGCAGGTTGTAGATCGAGCCGGCCTTGTCGTTGGTTCCCGACGTGCGCCCACCGCCGAACGGCTGCTGGCCGACCACGGCCCCGGTGGGCTTGTCGTTGATGTAGAAGTTGCCGGCCGCGAACCGCAGCGCCTCGGAGGCCTTCAGCACCGCGGTGCGGTCCTGGGCGATGATCGCGCCGGTCAACCCGTACGGTGCGCCGCTGTCGACCTTGCCGAGCACGGTGTCGAAGTCCCCGTCGTCGTAGACGTGGACGGTCAGGATCGGGCCGAAGTACTCGGTGCTGAACATCGCGTGGCCGGGATCGCCACCGACCACCACGGTGGGCCGGACGAACCAGCCGACCGAGTCGTCCGCGGTGCCGCCGGCGATCACCTCCAGCTCGTCGCGGGCGACCTGCTGGGCCGCCACGAGCTTGTCGAACGCCCGCTTGTCGATCACCGCGCCCATGAAGTTGCCGAAGTCGGTGACGTCGCCCATCGACAGCGCGTCGGTCTGGGACGCCAGGTCGTCGCGCAGCCTCGACCACAGCGACCGCGGCACGAACGCCCGGGACGCCGCCGAGCACTTCTGCCCCTGGTACTCGAAGGCGCCACGGATCATCGCGGTGCGCAGCACGTCGACGTCGGCCGAGGGGTGCGCGACGATGAAGTCCTTGCCGCCGGTCTCACCGACCAGCCGCGGGTAGGTCGCGTAGGCGCCGATGTTCGCCCCGACCTGGCCCCACAGGTACTGGAAGGTGGCCGAGGACCCGGTGAAGTGGATACCGGCCAGCGCCCGGTCGGCCAGCAGCACCTCGGAGATCTCCCGGCCGTCCCCGGTCAGCAGGTTGACCACGCCCGGTGGCAGGCCGGCCTCCTCCAACAGCCGCATGGTCAGGTGCGCGGCCAGGGTCTGGGTGGGGGCGGGCTTCCAGATCACCGCGTTGCCCATCAGCGCGGGCGCGGTCGGCAGGTTGCCGGCGATCGCGCTGAAGTTGAACGGGGTGATCGCGTAGACGAACCCCTCCAGCGGCCGGTAGTCCATCCGGTTCCACACGCCGGGGCTGCTGGCCGGCTGGTTCTCCTGCAGCTCGCGGCCGTAGTGCACGTTGAACCGCCAGAAGTCGGCCAGCTCGCAGGCCGAGTCGATCTCGGCCTGGTAGCAGGTCTTGGACTGGCCGAGCATGGTGGCGGCGTTCATCCGGTCGCGCCACGGTCCGGCCAGCAGGTCCGCGGCGCGCAGCAGGACCGCGGCGCGCTCGTCGTAGGGCAGCGCGCGCCAGGCCGGCCCGGCCCGCAGCGCCGCCTCGACCGCGGCCTTGGCGTCCTCGGCGGTGGCGTTCGCGCCCGTCCCCAGGACGTGGGCGTGGTCGTGCGGGGCGACGACGTCGAACCGGGAGCCGCCGGCCATGTGCTGGCGGCCGTCCACGGTGACGGTGAGCTCGTGCTGCTGACCGCCCACCTCGGCCAGCGCGGCCTGCAGGCTCGCCCGCTCGGGTGAGTCGGGGGCGTAGTCGCGGACCGGCTCGTTCCGCGGCGGCGGGGTGGTGGTGATGGCGTCCATGGGAGCCTCCCGATCGGGTTGGCCGGCGGCCGGTGACCGTGGTCCGGGCCCGTGCGCCACCCACCCTAGGAAGGGCGGCCGGTCCGCGCACGACATCGGGCCGGATCCGGTGCCGCGCATTATCGTCGCCCGGACAGCGATCGACACGACAGCGATCGACAGGACACCGATCACCGGGAGGCCGCCGTGCTCAGGACGACCGTGCTCGCCGCTGCGCGATCACCGCTGGCCCGCTCGGTGGTCGAGGCCGGGCCGTTCGACCCGCTGGTCGGTCGGTTCGTGGCCGGCACCACCACCGACGACGCGGTCGCCACGGCCCGCCGGCTGGCGGCCGACCGGCTGGTCACCGTCGACCACCTCGGTGAGGACACCACCGACCGGGCCCTCGCCGAGGCCATCGTGGGCGCCTACCGGGACCTGTTGCGCCGGCTCGGCGAGGAGGGCCTGGCCGATCGCGTCGAGGTCTCGGTGAAGCTGTCGGCGCTGGGCCAGCAGCTGCCCGCGGACGCGGACAAGATCGCCCTGGACTCGGCCCGGCAGATCTGCGCCGCCGCCGACGCCGTCGGCACCACGGTGACCGTGGACATGGAGGACCACACCACCACCGACCGCACCCTGCAGGCCGTGCGCGACCTGCGGGTGGACTTCCCGGCGACCGGCGCGGTGGTGCAGTCGCAGCTGCGCCGCACCGAGGCCGACTGCCGCGACCTGGCCGGGCCGGGCAGCCGGGTGCGGCTGTGCAAGGGCGCCTACGACGAGCCGGCGTCGGTGGCGTTCCGGTCCACCCACGAGGTCGACAAGTCCTACGTGCGCTGCCTCAAGGTGCTGATGGCCGGCGAGGGCGTGCCGATGGTGGCCACCCACGACCCGCGCCTGGTCGACATCGCCCGGATGCTGGCCGACCGCAACGCCCGCCCGGCCGACGGCTGGGAACTGCAGATGCTCTACGGCGTCCGTCCCCGGGCGCAGTCCGAACTGGCCGCGGAGGGCCTGCAGATGCGGGTGTACCTGCCCTACGGCACCGAGTGGTACGGCTACTTCATGCGCCGCCTCGGCGAGCGCCCGGCCAACATGGTCTTCTTCGCCCGCTCCCTGCTCACCCGCGGCTGACCAGGTCAGCGGCCGTGGACGGGGGCGCCCCAGGCGGTGGAGTCGCGGAGCTGCCGCTTGAGGATCTTGCCGCCGGGGTTGCGCGGCAACGGCTCGGCGGAGACGGCGAAGAACTGCGGGACCTTGAAGTCGGCCAGCCGTTCCCGCAGGTGGGCCACGACCTGCTCGGGCTCGAACTCGGTGCCGGGGATCGGCACGACCACCGCGCCCACCTTCTCGCCCAGCACGTCGTCGGGCACCGCGACGACCGCGGCGTCGGCCACGCCCGGGGCGCCGGCCAGGGCGTTCTCCACCTCGACCGAGTACACGTTCTCGCCGCCGCGGTTGATCATGTCCTTGGCCCGGTCGACCACCCGGACCAGGCCGTGCGCGTCGATCGTGGCCAGGTCGCCGCTGTGCAGCCAGCCGTCGACGAACGTGGCCGCGGTCGCCTCGGGCTTGTTCCAGTAGCCGGCCACCACGTTCGGGCCGCGGATGAGCAGCTCGCCGACCCCACTGGCCGGGTCGACCCCGTCCAGGGCCAGGTCGACCACGGGTGCCGGGAACCCGACCGAGTCGGCGTGCTCGGCGGCCCACTCGTGCGGCAGGTAGGTGGCGATCGACGAGGTCTCGGTGAGCCCGAACCCGTTGCCGACCCGGGCGTTCGGGAAGTGCTCGGTGATCCTGCGGACCAGCGACGGCGCGATCGGTGCGCCGCCGTAGGAGATCCGGGTGACCCCGCCGACGTCGACCGAACCGAAGTCGGGCTGCGC
>DASQMQ010000111.1:0-6591 GCA_035645455.1 Pseudonocardia sp. | reverse complement strand
GCGGCGAACCTGTGAGCCGGACCGACGGTAGGTTCCTACCGTCGGGTAAGGATCAGGGAGGCTGTCCGGATGCCGCTGCGAGTGCGCCCCTTCGCCCGCCTTCCCCGCCCGTGGCGCTGGGCGGCCCGGGTGCTGACCGGGCTGCTGGTGCTGGCGCTGGTCGCGGCCGGCGTGGTGGTCTGGCAGGTGCGCGCGTCGTTCCCGCAGACCGGGGGCACGCTGCAGGTGGCCGGGCTGCGCGGCGGGGTGGAGGTGCGCCGCGACGGCTTCGGGGTGCCCCACGTCTACGCCGACACCAGCGCCGACCTGTTCCTGGCCCAGGGCTACGTCGACGCCCAGGACCGGTTCTGGGAGATGGACTTCCGCCGCCACGTCACCGCCGGGCGGCTGTCGGAGGTGTTCGGCGCGTCCACCCTCGAGCAGGACCGGGTGATCCGCACCCTGGGCTGGCGGCGGGTCGCCGAGCAGGAGCTGGGACTGCTGGAGCCGGCCACCCGTGACCACCTGGACGCCTACGCCCGCGGGGTGAACGCCTGGCTGCAGGCCCATCCCGGGCGCGCGGAGAGGAGCCTGGAGTACGCGGTGCTCGGGCTGACCAACCCCGGGTACCGGCCCGAGCCGTGGACCGCGGTCGACTCGCTGGCCTGGCTCAAGGCGATGGCCTGGGACCTGCGGTCCAACCTGGGCGACGAGTTCGACCGGGCCGCCGCGGCGACCACGCTGCCCCGCGAGCGCGTCGAGCAGCTGTACCCGCCCTACCCGTTCGACCGCCACGAGCCGATCCTGTCCGCCGGCGGCGCCGGGGTGGCCGGATCCGACCAGGACGCGGCCGGGACCGCCCCCGCCCCGGCCGGCGCGGACGTGCCGGCCGCCCTGCGGCGCGCCGAGCGGGCCGTCGACGCGCTGCCCGACCTGGTCGGCGAGGCCGGCAGCGGGCTGGGTTCGAACTCCTGGGTTATCAGCGGCCGGTTCACCGCCACCGGCCGCCCGCTGCTGGCCAACGACCCGCACCTGGGCGCGGCGATGCCCTCGGTGTGGCGCCAGGTCGGGCTGCACTGCCGCACCGCGGGCCCGCAGTGCCCGTTCGACGTCACCGGGTTCAGCTTCGCCGGGCTGCCGGGCGTGGTGATCGGGCACAACGCGCACATCGCCTGGGGGTTCACCAACCTGGGCCAGGACGTCACCGACCTGTTCCTGGAGCGGGTCACCGGGTCGACCTACCTGACCGCGGACGGGCCGCGGCCGCTGCGCACCCGCACCGAGCGGATCGAGGTCGCCGGCGGCGAGCCGGTCGAGCTGACCGTCGCCGAGACCGACAACGGCCCGCTGATCACCGATGTGCTCGCCGACGCGGCCGACGCACTGGCCGGTGGCCAGGGTGTCGGCCCGGACGGCGCGGCCACGGCGGTCGCACTGCGCTGGACCGCGCTGGACCCGGGCCGGACCGCCGATTCGATCTTCGCCCTGAACAGCGCGACCGACTGGGCCTCGTTCCGGGCCGCGGCGGCCCGGTTCCAGGTGCCCGGCCAGAACATCGTCTACGCCGACACCGCCGGCAACATCGGCTACCAGGCCACCGGGGCGGTCCCGGTGCGGGCGGCGGGCGACGGGCGCTGGCCGGTGCCGGGCTGGACCGGGCAGTACGCCTGGACCGGCACCGTCCCCTTCGAGCAGCTGCCCTCGGCGGTCAACCCCGAGCAGGGCTACCTGGTCACCGCCAACAACGCGGTGGTCGACCCGGCCGAGGTCCCGCTGCGGCTGAGCGAGGACTGGTCGCGCGGCTACCGGTCGCAGCGGATCCTGCAGCGGGTGCGGGAGGCCATCGCGGCCGGTCCGGTCGACGTCCAGACCATGGAGTCGGTGCAGGCCGACACGGCCAACGGCGCCGCCGCGTTCCTGGTGCCGGCCCTGCGGGCGGTCCCGGTGGAGGGTCCGGCCCGGCGGGCGGTGGCGCTGTTCGACGGCTGGGACGGCGACCAGGGGCCCGACTCCGCCCCCGCGGCCTACCTCAACGCCGTCTGGCGCCACCTGCTGCTCGCCACGTTCGACGACGACCTGGCACCCGGTGCGCGGCCGGGCGGCGGCGACCGCTGGTTCGACGTCGTGCGCACGCTGCTCGCCAGCCCGGACGACCCGTTCTGGGACGACGTCACCTCCCCGGCCGTGGAGCGGCGCGACGACGTCCTGCGCACCGCGCTCACCGCCGCCGCCGACGAGCTCACCGACCGGCTCGGGGCCGACCCGGCAGCCTGGCGGTGGGGCGACCTGCACGAGCTGACGCTGACCCACGGCTCGCTGGGCGCCTCGGGGATCGCGCCCGTCGAGTGGCTGTTCAACCGCGGCCCGGTCGAGGTCGGGGGCAGCCGCGACGCGGTGGTGGCGACCGGCTGGAACGTCCGGGACGGCTACGCGGTGACCACGGTGCCCTCGATGCGGATGGTGGTCGACCTGGCCGATCCGGACCGCTCCCGGTGGGTGAACCTGACCGGGTCCTCCGGGCACGCCTTCCACCGGCACTACTGGGACCAGACCGAGCTGTGGGCGCGTGGTGCGTCGACCCCGATGGTCAGCGGCCCGGAGGCGGTCCGGGCGGCCACCGCGGACGTCCTCGGGCTGCGGCCGCAGTAGTCGCCGGGGATCCCCGGGCGGTTCCCGGCGCGTTCCACCATCTCCCCGGCGCCCGACCGCCGGTGCCGAGCTGCGCGGCCCGGCTGCACCTGGCCGTGCGGCAGGCGCTGGCGCGGGTCGAAGCCGCGCTGATGGCCTGAGCGGCGACCGGGCGCCCGCTCAGCGTGCCGGGGTCGGGGCCAGCGACAGCAGCTCCTCCCGGATCGCCACGGCGTCCGGGTGGGAGCGGCCGAGCTGGCGCTCGGTGTCGGCGGCGGCGTCCCGCAGCGCCTCGCGGGCCTCGTCGACGCGCCCGACCGCGGCGTGCAGGCTGCCCACGCAGGCCCGCAGGGCGGTCGTGACGGCGTGGTGCGGGCCGTGGGCGTCCACCGCGTCGCGCAGCGCCGGGTGCGCGACCTGCTCGGCGGAGCGCAGGTCGCCCGAGTCGGCGTGGGTCAGCGCCAGGCCCAGCCGCGACACCAGGGTGTCCGGGTGGGTCGGGCCGAGCACCGCGGTGCGCTGGGCGCTCACCCGCACGGCCAGCCGCAGCGCGTCGGGCAACCGACCGGCGATCCGGTAGGCGGTGGCGGTGGCGTCGCGCGCGGTGAGGGTGCGCGGGTGCTCGTCGCCGAAGTGGCGCTCGCGCGACTGCAGGTTCGCCGCCATCAGCTCGACGCCCGCCTGCACCCGGCCCGCCACCACGTAGGCCGCGGCGGTGTTGCCCTCCACCACGAGGGTGTCGGGGTGGTGCGGGCCGAGGACCGCGCGGCAGTCGGCCAGCAGCGGCTCCAGCCCGGCGACCGCCTCGGCGGCCCGGCCGGTGGCCAGCTGCGCGACCGCGACCTCGTTGTGCCCGGACAGGGTCGCCCGGCTGTCGTCCAGGTCGGTGCCCCGGCGGAACGCGTCGGCCTGGGCCAGGAAGCTCGATCCGGCGAACCGGTCGGCGCCCGGCCGGGTCTCGTGGTCCCCGTGAACCATGGGCATCCTCCGGTGCTCGAAAGGTTGATGACGGGTCGTCTCGGCGGTGTCCGGCGGAGTTGCCGCGGTCGTGTTCCGAAGATCGTTACCCTGCGCAACTAGGTGAATCGGCCTAATGTCGGTCCACCGATTCTGCTCCGTTTTGGTCTATACGTTCCGCCATCGGTGTCGGCTTCGATCGCATCACCGCCGGATCACCGCCGGATGGTCATGGAGATCGCGGCCACCGTGTCGGCGACCCCGACCACCAACCTTTCCAGGGCCGGCGGGAGGTTCGCAGTCAGGTCCGTGAACAGCTCGCGATCGACGTCGAACTCGAAGGTGCGCTCGATGCCCAGGGCGCCCACGATCGCCGCGGCGACCGCGCCGGGGAGGTCGAACGCGGTCGGGTTGCGGATCATGTGCTCCAACCGCAGTCGCGGACCGCTCGCCTTGAGCAGGTCCTGCGCCGGGAACCGGTCGGGCCCGCGGCGCAGCACGGCCCGGTGCTGTTCCACGCGGATCACGCCGGTGTCCACCAATTCGTCGACCACCAGATCGAAGACGATCTCGCCGATGGATTCCACCCAGGTGCGCACCGGGTGCGCGGTCCGCTGGCGGGCCACGCTGGCCAGCACGAACCGGCTGATCTCGTCCTCGCCGCCGCCCGACCGGTCGGTCACCACCACCCGGTCGTCGACCAGGTCGAGGTGCCCGGTGAGCACCAGGTCGGCCAGTTCGGAGGCCACCAGGCCGCAGCCGAGCAGCTCGCGGCCCACCGTCGTACGGCCGGTGAACGGGTCGTGCGCGATCAGGAAGAAATTGGTGGCGAGATGGCTGCGGCTCATGTCCGGCGATCCTCGGTCTCATGATCGGGTCAGCGCGCCGTAATCCGACCGTGCGACGCTGCGTCACTACTCCATCGGAGTGGCTATCCGTGGAGATTCCCGCAGGAGATCGTGAACCCTCATGCGGGGTCCGCGCAACACCTCGTTACCCCTTCTCCACAAGTTCGTCGGTGGGGACTACCGTCTCGCTCTCGTCCCCGATCAGTGATTGCCCCGAGGAGTACACGAATGGCCTACTCGTCCGGTCACCGCGGCGTTTCCCAGCTCCGTCGGCGACGACTCGGTGTGATCCATCTCGTCTTCTTCACGGTGGCCGCCTCGGCGCCGCTCACCGTGCTCGGGGGCGGGGTCACCACCGCCTTCGCGGTCACCGGACTGCCGGCGATGTCGCTGGCCTTCCTGGTGCTGGCAGCCACTCTGGCGATCTTCGCGGTCGGTTATGCGGCGATGAGCCGGCACGTCGCGAACGCCGGTGCGTTCTACTCCTACCTGTCCCAGGGACTGGGTCGGGTGGCCGGGGTCGCCGGCGCGTTCGTCGCGCTGATCGCCTACAACGCCATCCAGATCGGGCTCTACGGGTTGTTCGGCGCGGTCACCGCGGAGTTCGCGTCGGCGACCTTCGGGGTGGACCTGGCCTGGTGGATCTGGGCGCTGCTGGCGCTGCTGCTGGTGGCCACGCTGGGGGTGCTGCGGGTGGACCTGAACGCCCGCATCCTGGCGGTGCTGCTGGTGCTGGAGTGCATCGCCGTGGTGCTCTACGACGTCGGCGCGTTCGGCGCCCCGGCCGGGGGCACCATCAGCACCGCCGCGTTCGACCCCGGCCAGCTGTTCCTGCCGGGCGTGGGCGCCATCTTCGCCTTCGGCATCGCCTGCTTCATCGGCTTCGAGTCCAGCGCCATCTACAGCGAGGAGTGCCGCGACCCCCAGCGCACGGTGGGCCGGGCCACCTTCGTCGCGGTCGCCTTCACCGGCCTGTTCTACGCGGTGTCGGCCTGGGCCATGACGGTCAACGTGGGGACGGAGAACCTGCAGGCCGCGGCGGCCGAGAACGGGCCGGGCCTGGTCTTCGGCGCGCTGGCCGAGCACTGGGGTGCGGTCGTCGCGGACGTGGCCAGCGTGCTGTTCCTGTCCAGCGTGTTCGCCGCCCTGCTGAGCTTCCACAACGGCGTCGCGCGGTACTTCTTCGCGCTGGGGCGCGAGCGGGTGCTGCCCGAGGTCCTCGACACCGTCGGCACCCGCTCCGGCGGCCCGGTGGCCGGCTCGCTGCTGCAGTCCGGGATCGCCGCGCTGGTCATCGGGGTGTTCGTGGTGAACGGCTCGGACCCGGTGCTGGAGCTGTTCACCTGGTTCAGCGGGGTGGCCGCGCTCGGCGTGGTGCTGCTGATGACCGCGACCTCGGCCTCGGTGATCGGCTACTTCCGGCGGATGCCGGCCGGGTCCGCCTCGGTCTGGCAGTCCACGGTCGCGCCGGCGCTCGCCTGCGTCCTGCTGGGTTCGCTGGTGGTGCTGCTGATCGCGAACTTCGACGCCCTGCTGGGCACCGACCCGTCCTCGCCGCTGCGCTGGATCCTGCCCGCGCTGGTGCTGCTGGCCGCGGTCGTCGGCGCCGCCTGGGCGCTGGCGCTGCGGTCCACCCGGCCCCAGGTGTACGACGGCATCGGGCACATCGCGCTGGTCCGGGGCGAGGAGGAGCCCCGGCTGGACCTCCCGACGGTGAGCCGGCGGCGGTGACCGGGCGGCGGTGACCCGGCGGCGGTGACCCCGGCGGCGACACCGGCGGTGACGCCGCGCTGCTGATCGGTCCCGCGCCCGCCCCGGGCCGCCCTAGGCTGGCCGGGTGGGCGCGGCGCGGGTGTGGGTGGTGGCCGGGCCGCCGGGGGCGGGCAAGTCCACGGTGGCCGCGCACCTGCTCGCCGCGCTCGACCCGGTCCCGGCGCTGCTGGACAAGGACACCGCCTACGGCCCGTTCGTCGCGGCCACCCTGGCCGCTGCGGGGCGGCCGCCGGGGGAGCGCGAGGGCGACTGGTACGACGAGCACGTCAAGGTGCACGAGTACGGCGGTCTGACCGCGGTGGCCAGACAGGTCCGCGGGTACGGCTGCCCGGTGCTGCTGTGCGCCCCGTTCACCGGCCAGATCCGCGACCCCGACCGCTGGCGGGCGTGGGTCGCCGAGCTGGGC
>DASQMQ010000110.1:0-2545 GCA_035645455.1 Pseudonocardia sp. | reverse complement strand
CGGGACACTGGCTGCCCTACGCGCTGGTCGCGCCGAGCGTCGTGGCGCTGCTGGTGCTGCTCGGTTGGCCGGTCGTGCGCAACGTCGTCATCTCCCTGCAGCAGCTCGGCCTGGCCGAGCTCGTCCAGCGCCGCACGGTGTGGATCGGGCTGGCGAACTACCGGGAGGTGCTGACCGACGGGTTCTTCTGGACCGTCGTCACCCGCACGGTCGTGTTCGCCGCGGTCAACGTGGCACTGACCATGGTGCTCGGGCTGGCCGTGGCGCTGCTGCTGCAAGCCGTCGCGGCGGGGGTGCGCATCACGCTCTCGGTGGCGCTGGTACTCGCCTGGGCGGTGCCGCCGATCTCCGCCACGGTGATCTTCCAGTGGTTGTTCGACACCCAGTTCGGGATCGTCAACCAGGTGCTGACCGCGCTGGGCGGCGACTTCGCCGACCACTCGTGGTTCGCCACCGGGCTGTCCACCTTCGGCGTCATCACCATGCTGGTCGTCTGGCAGGCGATCCCGCTGGTGGCGCTGAGCCTGTTCGCCTCGACCACGGCGATCAGCCACGAGCTGTACGAGGCCGCGGCCATCGACGGGGCCGGCGCGTGGCGGCGGTTCACCGCGGTGACCTGGCCGGCGATCCGCCCGATGGCGCTGGTGCTGACGTTCCTGTCGGTCATCTGGGACTTCAAGGTCTTCACCCAGGTCTACGGCATCCGCCAGGGCGGACCCAACCGGGAGACGGTCACCATGGCGCTCTACGCCTACCAGCAGGGCATCGGCAGCCGCGAGTTCGGCACCGCGGCGGCCGTCTCGGTGATCATGATGTTGCTGCTGGTGGCCGGGCTGGCCTGGTACGCGCGGATGATGGTGCGCAGCGTGGAGGACGCCCGGTGATCCGGCGACGCGGCAGTACGCCGCTGCTCAACGTCCTCGGGGTGGCGGTCGCCCTGGTGGTCGCCTTCCCGGTGTTCTGGATGGCCTCGACGGCCCTCAAGCCGAGCGGGGACATCCTCTCCTACACCCCGCACGTGCTGCCCTGGCCGCTGACGTTCGAGCACTTCCAGACCGCGGTCGCCAAGCCGTTCTTCGTCGACTACCTGCGCAACAGCCTGCTGGTGGTGCTGGCCGCGGTCGCGCTGTCGATCCTGACCGCCGCGCTGGCCGCGCTGGCCGTGGCCCGGCTGCAGTGGCGGGGCCGCCGGGCCTACCTGCTGCTGATCATGCTGGCGCAGACCGCGCCGTTCGAGGCGCTGCTGATCCCGGCCTTCCTGATCCTGCGCGACGCCGGGCTGCTCAACCGGCTGCCCGCGCTGGTGCTGACCTACTTCATGATCACCCTGCCGTTCACGGTCTGGACCCTGCGCGGCTTCGTGGCGGCCATCCCCGTCGAGTTGGAGGAGGCCGCGATGACCGACGGCTGCACGAGGTTGGGCGCCTACCGGCGGGTGGTGTTCCCGCTGCTGGCCCCGGGCCTGGTCGCGACGAGCGTGTTCGCCTTCATCACCGCCTGGAACGAGTTCATGTTCGCGCTGGTGCTGATGCAGGAGCAGGACAAGCTGACCCTGCCGGTGTGGCTGGCGACCTTCCGCACCGCCTTCGGCACCGACTGGGGCGGCACCATGGCCGCGTCCACCCTGTTCACCCTGCCGGTGCTGGTGTTCTTCCTGATCGTGCAGCGGCGGCTGGTGTCCGGGCTGTCGGCCGGGGCGGTGAAGGGTTGACCCGCTCGATCCCCGCCGCGTCGGTCCCGTCCGGCGTCGCCGACCGCGGCCTGGCCCGCGCCGCCGCCGGTTTCGTGCTGGCCTCGTTCACCGGGCACACCGCGCCGCGGTGGGTGCTGGACGGTCTCGCCGACGGCCTGGCCGGTGTCGTGCTGTTCGGCAGCAACATCGTCGACCCCGAGCAGCTCACCCGGCTGTGCACGACCCTGCGCAGCGCCGGCGACGATCCGGTCGTGGCGATCGACGAGGAGGGCGGCGACGTCACCCGCCTCGCGCACGCGACCGGCAGCCCCTACCCGGGCAACGCCGCGCTCGGCGCCGCGGACGACGTCGTGCTGACCCGGCAGGTCTACCGCGCGCTGGGCGCCGAGCTCGCGGCGGTCGGGGTGACCCTCGACCTCGCGCCGAGCGTCGATGTCAACACCGCCGCCGACAACCCGATCATCGGTACCCGCGCGTTCGGCGACGATCCGCACCTGGTCGCCCGGCACGGGGTCGCCGCGGTCACCGGCCTGCACGACGCCGGGGTCGCCGCGTGCGTCAAGCACTTCCCCGGCCACGGCGCCACCAGCGAGGACTCCCACCTGGCGCTGCCCACCGTCGACGTGTCGCTGGACGCCCTGCGCACCCTGGAGCTGGTGCCGTTCCGGGCCGCCATCGCGGCCGGGGCGCAGTGCGTCATGACCGCGCACATCCGGGTCCCGGCGCTGACCGGCGAGCTGCCGGCGACGCTGTCCTCCGCGGCCCTGCACACCCTGCTCCGCACCGAGCTGGGCTTCCCCGGGGTGGTGGTGACCGACGCGCTGGACATGCACGCCGCCAGCGCCCGGGCCG
>DASQMQ010000109.1:0-8638 GCA_035645455.1 Pseudonocardia sp. | reverse complement strand
GTGCCGGGCACCGCGGCGGCCGGGCGGACTGGTCGTCCTACCCCTGCTGGCCCTGCTGACCCTGCTGACCCTGCTGACCCCGCTGCCCGCCGGTCGGGGTCTTGTCGTCGTCCGCCCCGTCGCCGTCGGCGCCGTTGCCGGCTTCGCCGCCGGCGGCGCCGCACCCGGCGCGCAGCTGCTGCAGCGGGGGCAGGCCGGCGCACGCGTCCGGACCGTTGCCCTGCTGGCCGTTGCCGGCGGCCGGGTCCTGGTCGTCGTCCTTCTCCGCGTCGACCGGCGGCGGGGGCGGCACCACGACCGGGGGCGGCGGGGGCGGCGGGGGCGGCAGCACCGGCGCCGGGACCGGGGCCGGCGCCCTGGCCACCGTGGGCCGCTGGACGACCACGTCGACCTCCTCGGGCTCGGGCGCCACGGCCAGCTCCGGGGGGACCGCGGTGACCGGGCGGGGCGGGACCACCGGCAACTGCAGGGCCGAGGCCGAGGAGCTGGGGGCTTCTTCGCCGGGGCCGCGCAGCGACGCCGACCAGGCCGACGTCGCGGCGAGCACGACGACTGCGGCGATGGCGAACGCCACCCACGGGGCGAACCTGGTGACCAGCCCGGGGCGCCCGCGGGGGGACGGGCGCGTGGAGTCCGGGTCGATCATCGGGACGATCGTGGTGGGGGCGTCGCCGGAGGGGGAGCTGATCCGTCGAACCACATCCGGCCGTCGAACTGCCGGGTAACTCCGTTACTCCGACAGCCAAAATCCACCCGGTCGGATGACAGATTTAGCCCGTTCGGAGCTGCCGGACAGTCAGGCGGCAGCCGGCGGCGGTGGCGCCGGGGCGCCGGTGTCCGGCGGCTCCAGCCCGGCCCCGGCCGCTTCCGCGGCCTTGGCCGCCCGCTCCTTGACCGACGCGGCGTACATGTCGACGTAGGTCTGCCCGGACAGCTCCATCAGCGCGTACATGATCTCGTCGGTCATCGACCGCTCGATGAACCGGTCGCCGGCCATGCCGGCGTAGCGGGAGAAGTCCAGCGGCCGGCCGACCCGGATGTGCACCTTGTGCGGGCGCCACATCCGGGCGCCGATCGGGTGCACGCGGTCGGTCCCGACCATCGCCACCGGAACCACCGGGACACCGGCCTCCAGGGTCATCCGGGCCACCCCGGTCTTGCCCTTGTAGAGCCGCCCGTCCGGCGAGCGGGTGCCCTCCGGGTAGATGCCCAGCAGCTTCTGCTCGCGCAGCAACCGCACCGCGGTGTCCATCGCGGCCTGCGCGGCCGATCCGCTGGACCGGTCGATGGGCACCTGGCCCACCCCGGAGAAGAACAGCTTCTTGAACCGCCCGAGCAGCCCGGGCTGGGTGAAGTACTCGCGCTTGGCCAGGAAGGTGATCCGCCGCGGCACCATCAGCGGCAGGAAGAACGAGTCGACCACGGCCAGGTGGTTGCTGGCCAGGATCGCGCCGCCGTGCTGCGGCACGTTCTCCAGGCCCTCGACCGTGGGCCGGCACAGCAGCCGGAGCAACGGGCCGAGGAACACGAACTTGGACCACCAGTACAGCACCCGGGCGTGCCCCCTCCAGATCGACGGCGACAGCCTACGGAGCGGTCACCGGCCCGACAACGCCGAGGCGGTCCGGGTGGCGCCGGCGCTGTCCGGGTCGCCTCCGCCGTGACAGGATGTCAGCACGGCAGCTCCCCGATCCGGTGACCGCCACGGACCACCGTCGGGACCCAGAACGCGGGAGGGCAGTGTGAACTCCGGTCCCGACGAGCGCCCGCACCCCGGTGGCGGGCACCCGCCCGACGAGTTCGAGGCGATCGTGGCCGGCCTGCGCCAGCAGGGCCCGGTGCCGGACTGGCCCGACGACGAGGCCGACCTGCTCTTCGACGCCGGCCCGGACCCGGCCCCGGCCGCCGCGCCGCCGCCGCCGCCACCCGGCCCGCGCGACCAGGCCCCGGCGGTGGCCCCGGAGGACGACCACTTCGTCCCGCCGGAACCGCCGCCGCTGCCGCGGATCGGCCCGCCGGCCGCGGTCGGGCTGGCGCTGCTCGCCCTCGGCCTGGTGCTGGTCCTGGTGCCCGGCTGGGTGGGCGTCGGGGTGGCCTACGGGCTTCCCCTCGGACTGCTCACCCTGGCCGGCGGGTTGGGCTGGCTGGTGCTGCGGCTCTGGCCCGACCCGACCTCGCGGCCCGGCGACGGCGACGACGGCGCCATCCTCTGACCCGGATCCCGCCGACCCGAGGCCGGCCGGGTCAGGCCGGCAGCACCTCGCGGGCCAGCTGGGCCGCACCCACCACGGCCGCCGCCTCCCCGAGCTGGGCGGTGCGGATGCGGGCCAGCGGGCGGTGCCCGGCCCCGGTCACCGCCCGCGCGTAGTGCTCGCGGGCCTCGTCGAGGAACAGCGGCGCGGAGCCGGAGACCCCGCCGCCGATCACCACCAGCTCCGGGTCGAACACGTCGGCCACCAGGGCCAGGCCGGTGCCCAGCCAGCGGGCCAGCTCCTCCATCGCCGCGCAGGCCACCGGGTCGCCCTCGCGGGCCGCGGCGGCCACCCGCTGGCCGGTCACCCGGCCCGGGTCCGAGCGGACCAGCCGGCGCAGCACCGGTGACCGGGTGCCGTTGCGGGCCAGCAGCTCGACCGCGGTGGTGGCCAGCGCGGTCCCGCTGCAGTACCGCTCCCAGCAGCCGTTCTTCCCGCACGGGCAGGGCCGCCCGTCGGGCACCACGGGCAGGTGGCCCAGCTCCGGGGCGACGCCGAACGCGCCCCGGTACAGCACGCCGTCCAGCAGCAGGGCCGAGCCGATCCCGGTGCCCAGCGCGATGAACACCACCGTGGACGCCCCGGCGGCCGCCCCGAAGTGGCGCTCGGCCAGCGCGGCGGCGTTCGCGTCGTGCTCGACGACCACCGGCAGCCCCACCCGGTCGGCGACCCGGTCGGCGACCGGGGCGTCGCGCCAGGACAGGTGCGGGGCGAACCGGACACCGCGCCGGTCCGGGGTGATGAACCCGGCCAGCGCCAGCCCCACCGCGCCGATCCGGTGCCGGGCGGCCAGCTCGCCGACCACCCCGGCCAGCGCGGCCTCCAGCGCGGTGTCGCTGCCGGGGGTCGGGGTGCGGGCGATGTCGAGCACGGTGCCGTCCAGGTCGACCACCCCGGCCCGCACGCTGGTGCCGCCGACGTCGACGCCGACGGTCAGCGTCACGGCGCGGCCCGGGGGCGGTCGATCCGGATGCGCTGCACCCGGCGGGCCGCCGGTCCGGGGTCCCCGGGCGGGGTGGTGCCGGCGGTCGGCGCGGCGGTGGTGTCCGCCGCGGGGTCCGCGGCGGGGTCGCCCTCCTCCAGGGCCGTGCGCAGCACGGCCAGCACCGCCATCGCCTGCTCGGCCAGCCGGGCCGCCAGCTCGGGGTGCTCGCGGCGGACCACGGCGATCACCGCGCAGACCGGGCACACCGCGCACCCGGCATCGGCGTGGGCATCGGCATGGGCATCGGCCGGGCCGCCGGTGCGCACCCGGTCCAGCGCCGGGCCGAGCCGGTCGAGCAGGGCGAGCGCGGCCGCCCGCGCCTCGCCGCCGATTCCGGCGTGCCCGGCGCAGCCGTCCCGGGTCCTCACCCGCACCGCCCGGTACCGGACCCGGTCACCGGATCCACACCGCCGGGTCGGGCTCGAACACCACGCACAGGTCGTCCCCCTCCAGGCGCGCCGAGGTGACCGCGCACCGGCGCAGCACCGAGGGCAGCGCCACCATCCGCCGGGTCGCCCCGGCCGTGACGGCCAGCTCGTCGCCGACCCTGGCCAGGTCCAGCGGGCCCGCCTCGGCCCCGGGCAGGCGCAGCACCAGCTCGAACTCCGAGTCCGGCGAGGTGCCCGCCCCGGCGGTGCGGCGCACCTGCAGCAGCGGCGGACCGGCGGCGCCGGGCGCGGCCGGGTCGGTCGCGCCCGGGTCGGCGGGGTCGCCGTAGAGCGACCGGGCGACCTCCAGCAGCGCCGGGACGCCGGTCGGCTCGGCCGCGGTGTAGGCGGCCGTGCGCAGCGGCACGTCCAGCCCGGACAGCTCGGCCAGCACCGCGCGCTGCTCGGTGTGCCGCTCGCGCAGCCAGCGCGCGGCCGGGCCGCGCAACGACGGCGGCGGACCGGGCAGCAGCCGGTTCGCGACCAGGCCGTCCACCCGCAGGCCGTGCAGGGCCAGCGCGGTGAGGGTGCGCCGGGTCTCCGCGGCGACCACCCGCTCCGGGGTGAGCACCAGCCGGATGGAGGTGCGCTCGTGGTCGGCCAGCATCGTGCGCAGCGCGACGAGCTGCTCGGCCAGCCCGTCCAGCGCGGCGACCGTGCCCTCCCAGGCCGGGCCGGCCTCCCGGCCGCCGCCGGCCAGCCCGGCCAGCAGTCCGCGGACCGCGCGGCGGTGCGCCGGGAACAGCCGCTCCAGGTAGCCGGAGATCGCCTCGGGCAGCCCCAGCAGGCGCAGCGTCTCCGCGGTCGGCCCGCAGTCGACCACGACGACCTCCCACGGGCCGGACTCCGCGGCCCGGCGGACCTCGCCCAGCGCGAGCAGGTCCTCCACGCCGGGCAGCACGGTCAGCTCGTCGGCGACCAGCTCGTCCACCCCGGCGCCGGCCAGCACGGTGCGCAGGTGGCGCTGCAAGCGGGCCCAGGAGTCGTCGAGCAGGGCGCGGGTGTCGACGTGCCCGGCGAACAGGCCCGCCTCCAGCTCGACCGGCTCGCCGCCGAGGTCGGCCTCCAGCGCGTCGCCCAGCGAGTGCGCCGGGTCGGTGGACATCACCAGCACCTTGCGGCCGGACCGGGCGAGCAGGGCCGCGGTGGCCGCGGCGAGCGTCGTCTTGCCGACGCCCCCCTTGCCCGTGAACAGCACGACCCGCACGGGCCGAGGGTAGACGCGGCCGGCGGCCCCCGGCTCAGGACCCGCTCTCCACCCGCCGCTTCAACCCCTTGAGGGCGGTGTCGATGATGACCTTCTCCGCCTTGCGGCGCAGCATGCCGATCATCGGGATGTTCAGGTCCACGGCCAGCGAGTAGGTCACCGTGGTCGTGCCGCCGCGGGCGTCGAGCACGTAGGAGCCGTTCTGCGCCTTCTGGATCTGGCCCTTGACCAGCGTCCAGCTCACCGAGCGGCCGTCCGGGGCCCAGGTGTAGTCCAGCGTGTAGGTGTCCTTGATCGGGCCGGCGTCCATCGCGAACCGCACCCGCTCCGCCCGGCCGCCGGCGTCGTCGGCGAGCACCTCGACGCTGGTCACCTGATCGGCCCACTGCGGGTAGGCCGGGAAGTCGGCGATCACCGCCATCACCTCCTCCGGGGCGGCGGCGATCTCGATCGAGGAGGACGTAGCGTCGGCCATGGCGGGAGGCTATCCGGTGCCCGCGCGGGTCGCCGGGCCGTGCCGCGGGGTCACCAGCGCAGCACGTAGGGCGTGCCGGTGGCGCGGAAGTGCCCGACGTTGACGCACTCGGTGCGCCCGACCCGGGTCCGGGCCGCGAGCGGCTGGTGGACGTGGCCGAACAGCGCCGCCCGCGGCCGGTCGCGGCGGACCACGTCGAGCAGCGCGGGCGAGGCCGCCTCGGGTCGGCGGGTGACCACGTCGTAGGCCAGTTCCGGCACCGCGGGCGGCACGTGGCTGCACAGCACGTCGACGGTCGACAGCGCGGCCACGGCGGCCCCGTACTCCTGCTCCGGCAGCAGGTGCGGCACCCACGGCCCGGTCCGCACCGGCTGCCGCCCCGGCGGCAGCGGCGCGCCGCCGACGAAGCCGAAGCGCAGCCCGCCGATGGACACCACCCGGCCGTCGGGCCGGCTCAGCCCCGGCCGGTCGTACTCCGGCCACAGGGCCGCCATGTCGACGTTGCCGGGGATGGCGTAGGTGGGCGCGGACATCGCCGCGAACAGCCGGTCGTACTGCTCGCGCACGGCGTCGCGGAGCACCGCGTCGGCGTCCGGCACGGCCGCCCAGATCCCGCGCACGAACGCCAGGAACTCCGCCCGGTCGCCGGACCGGCGCAGCTCGGCGAACCGCTCGCCGACCCGGGGACCCAGCACCCGGCCGACGATGCCCGCGGCCGGGTCGCGGTAGTCCACGTACTCGATGAGGTCGCCCAGCACCAGCAGGGCGTCGGCACCGTCCCCGGCGCGGGCCAGCGCCTCGGTCGCGCCGTGCACGTCGGACACCACGTGCACGCGCATGCCGGGAACGCTACGCGGGTGGCTCCCCCGGCGCCCGGCCCGCCTCCAGCCGGTCCTTGCAGGCGAACGCCACGGCCTTGGCGGCGCGCTGGCGGCGGCGGGCCTCGGCCGCCGCGCGGCGCGGCGGCGCCGGGCGCGGACGCCCGTCCGGACCGGCCGGGTCGGCCCGCAGGTAGTAGTGCAGCACGGTGCCGTCGAGCACCGGTTCGAGCCAGACCTCCATGCTGCCCACCAGTGCGCCGGTGACCGTCCACCGGATGCCCGCCTCGCCGCGGTCGGCCATCACCTCCAGCCGCAGGTCCGGCCACAGCCGCGGCCACCGCGCCGGCACCGCGAACTCGGCGGCGACGGCCGCGGGCGGCACGGCCAGGAACGTCTCATCGACCACGTCCACCGACGGCATGGCACCAGCCTGCCGGACCGGACGAATCGGACCGCCGCCGACCCTGCCGCGGAGTGCGACCGACCGGTAGGTTGCGCTGAACCACGCTGAACCACACAGCCAGTGCCGGCCAGGAGGTCACCCGTGCGCGAGTACAGCGTCCCCGCCACCGTGCGCATCGACGACGGGGAGAGTCTCGTCGACGCGGTGTTCACCAACGCCGCCGAGCACCCCGATGCGATCGCCTACCGCCTGCGCGGCGCCGCGGGCGACTGGTCCGACCTGACCACCGCCCGGTTCGCCGAGCAGGTCACCGGGGTGGCCCGCGGGCTGATCGCGGCCGGCGTGGGTGCCGGCGACCGGGTCGCGCTGCTCTCCCGCACCCGCTACGAGTGGACGCTGTTCGACTACGCGATCCTGGCCGTCGGCGGGGTCACCGTGCCGATCTACGAGACGTCCTCGGCCGAGCAGGTGAACTGGATCCTGGCCGACTCCGGGGCGGTCGCCGTCGTGGTCGAGTCGAGCCGGCACCGGGCGGTGGTCGAGAAGGTTGCCGACGAGCTGCCCGCGCTGCGCCGGATCTGGCAGATCGAGCCGCCGGACGGCGAGCCCGGCGGCCCGGGCGGGGTCGACGAGCTGGTCGCGCTGGGCGCGGACACCCCGGCCGAGCAGGTGCACCAGCGCCGGGCGGCGATCCGGGCCGACGACCTGTGCACGCTGATCTACACCTCCGGCACCACCGGCCGGCCCAAGGGCTGCGAGCTGACCCACCGCAACATGGTCACCGAGGTCAAGACGGTCTCGGCGATGCTGCCCGAACTGCTCACCCACAACGGGTCGGTGCTGCTGTTCCTGCCGCTGGCGCACGTGTTCGGCAAGGTCATCCAGTGCGGCGCGCTGTACACCCGGACCACCGTCGGGCACACCGCCAACGTCTCCGACCTGCTCGGCGACCTGCAGAGCTTCCGCCCGACGTTCCTGCTGGCCGTGCCCCGGGTGTTCGAGAAGGTATACAACAGCGCCCGCCAGCGCGCCCACAACGACGGCAAGGGCAAGATCTTCGACGCCGCCGCGGACACCGCCATCGCCTGGTCGCGGGCCCGCGACACCGGCGGGCCGGGCCTGGGTCTGCGGGTCAAGCACGCGCTGTTCGACCGGCTGGTCTACGGCAAGCTGCGGGCCGCGGTCGGCGGGCAGGTGGTCGCGGCGGTGTCCGGCAGCGCGCCGCTGGGCGAGCGGCTGGGCCACTTCTTCCGCGGCGTCGGCCTGCCGGTGCTGGAGGGCTACGGGCTCACCGAGACCTCCGCCGGGATCACCCTGAACACGCTGTCCGCGCACCGGGTGGGCAGCGTCGGGCGACCGATCCCCGGGCACGGGGTGCGGATCGCCGAGGACGGCGAGATCATGCTGTCCGGGCCGATCGTGTTCCGCGGGTACTGGCACAACGAGGACGCCACCCGGGAGGCGATCGAGGACGGCTGGTTCCACAGCGGCGACATCGGCGAACTGGACGACGGCGGCTTCCTCACCATCACCGGGCGCAAGAAGGAGATCATCGTCACCGCGGCCGGCAAGAACGTCGCCCCGGCCGTGCTGGAGGACCGGCTGCGGGCGCACCCGCTGGTCGGCCAGTGCATGGTGGTCGGCGACGCCAAGCCGTTCGTGGCCGCGCTGGTCACCATCGACCCCGAGGCGCTGCCGGCGTGGCGGGAGCGCAACGGCAAGCCGGCCGGGGACAGCGCGGCCGACCTGGTCGACGACCCGGACCTGCGGCGGGAGATCGAGGCCGCGGTCGCCGAGGCGAACAAGGCGGTCTCCCGGGCCGAGCAGATCCGCGAGTTCCGCATCCTGCCGGTGGACTTCACCGAGGCCGGCGGCGAGATGACACCCACCCTGAAGGTCAAGCGCGCGGTGGTGGCCAGGATCTACGCCGAGGACATCGCCGGCATCTACGCGGGGTCCCGGCAGGGCGCCCAGGCCTGACGAGCCGGCCGGCCGGCCAGCAGCGCGCGCAGCCGGTCCACCCGGGCCGGCCAGGTCCAGGCGGTGCGCATCCACTCCCGGCCGGCG
>DASQMQ010000108.1:0-4124 GCA_035645455.1 Pseudonocardia sp. | reverse complement strand
CGGAGTGCCGCGAGGGTGCGCCCGGGAGGGGCTCCCCACCTCCCGAGCTGTGCTGACAACCTGTAGGAGTGTTGCTACCCGGCGCTACCGTTACTACGCCATTCGCTTACTGCATACCGCTCGGCGCTACGCTGATCGAGTGTGACCTCGGGCGTTTCGGCAACCTTGGGTGCCCAGGACTGGACATCTCGGGGGTGCCGGGGCTGTACTACCAGACGGCCCGGCGCGTCCGGTGCCGCTCCCCCGTTCGGACGTACCCCACGCCCCGTTCGTCCCTGGTGCTCCCCGCCGCGCTGCTCCCCGGCGCGGTGACAGCGCGGGGCGTGGTGAGAGAGAAATGGTGCAGAGCACGATGTTGCAGGCGCTGCTCGATCGACTCCCGCGTGGCTACACCCTCGAGGAAGAGGACTGGCAGCGCCGGCACCGGTTGCTGCTGATCGTGCTCGCCCTGCACGTCCCCGGGCTGGCGATCTTCGACCTGGTCCTCGACGGCGGTCTGCTCGCCCTGGCCGGCGCGGTCAGCGTGCCGCTGCTGTGCCTGGGCCTGGGCTGGTTGCTGCGCGGCCACCGGCGGACGGCGGCGGTGCTGGTGACCGCGGGCCTGTCCTACAGCTCGGCCGCCCTGGTGGTGATCACCGCGGGCAGCATCGAGGCGCACTTCCACTTCTTCATCATCATCGGCTTCATCGCGCTGTACCAGGACTGGGCGCCGTTCCTGTTCAACATCCTGTTCACCGTGGTCAGCCACGGCCTGGGCTCGGTCTTCACCAGCTCGGTGATCTTCTCCCACCTGTCCGGGCAGAACGACCCGTGGCTGTGGTCGCTGATCCACGGCATCGCGGTGCTGCTGGCCTGCGTGGGCATGATGCTGTTCTGGCGGATCACCGAGGAGTCCCAGCAGCAGAAGGAGGCACTGGCCCGGCGGCTGGCCGAGGCCGAGATCGGCCGCCGGCAGTTCGCCTCGGACATGCTGGTCAACCTGGCCCGGCGCAACCAGGGCATGGTCTACCGCCAGCTGGACATCATCAACCAGCTCGAGGAGTCCGAGCAGGACCCCGACGCGCTGGCCGAGCTGTTCAAGCTCGACCACCTGGCCACCCGGGTCCGCCGCAACGCCGAGAGCCTGCTGGTCCTCTCCGGCGAGCAGCCGGCGCGGGTCTGGAGCGACCCGATCCCGCTGCGCGACGTGGTGCGCGCGGCCATCGCCGAGACCGAGGACCTGGACCGGGTGGTGTTCCTGGTCGGCGACGAGCCCGCGGTGGCCGGCAGCGCCGTCACCGACCTGACCCACCTGCTGGCCGAGCTGATCGAGAACGCCGTGCGGTTCTCCCCGCCGGACAGCTCGGTGACCATCCGCGCGCGGCCCGATCCCCGCGGCACCGGCGCGCAGCTGCTGACCGTGGAGGACTGGGGCGTCGGCATGCCGGCCGACCAGCTCGAGGAGACCAACCGGCTGCTGGCCGACCCGCCGGAGGTCGACCTGTCGGTGTCCAAGCGGCTGGGCTTCCACGTGGTGGCCCGACTGGCCGCCCGGCACGACATCGGCGTCACCCTCTACGCCACCCCCGGCTCGGGGATCACCGCGGCGATCGCCCTGCCGGCCGCCCTGTTCGATGCGGCCGCCCGTCAGCACGCCGGCCTGCGTCCGCTGCCGACGCCGGTCCGCGCCGTCGCGCCGGGCTCCGTGGCGTCCGCCGACGGGGAGCGGATGCAGCGCCCGGTGCCCGCCCAGCGCGGTGCGCCGACCGGGGTCGCCGCCGCCCGGCCCGGGGCCGAGGAGACGATGCGCCTGCACGCCGTCCCGGACCCGCGGTCCGAGCCGGTCGCGGCCGCTCCGCGCTCCGCGGAGGACGAGTTCCAGGTCGGCTGGTGGGGCGAGGAGCCCGGCCGGGACGGCGCCGCCCAGTCCGCGCCCTCGACCTTCGGGCCGTCCCCGCGCATCCCGGCGCCGGCCCCGTCTTCGGCATCGTCCCCGCAACCGCGCCGCGCGGGAGCTGCTGCGTCGGTGGCGCGGCCGGCAGCCGATCTCCGGGCCGTGCCCGCCCCGCGCGACGAGCCCGGCGCCGCCGGATCGACCGAGCGGCCCGGCACCGAGCCGCAGCAGGACGACGATCAGGGTCCCGGCGGGGAGGTGGCCACCGAGGGCGCGCCGTTCACCCTGCGCCGCCGCGTCCCGCAGGCCCACCTGACCCCGGAACTGCGCCAGCCGACCGCGGTCGAGTCGCCAACCCCGACGGTCCCGGCGGCGAACGCGGCCAGCGCGCTGTCGCGCTACCAGGCCAGCCGGCAGGCGGCCCGGGACGTCGTGGACGGGCCCGGCGACGCCGGCGGCAACGGCCGGGAGTCGTCGTGGTGAGCGGCGGCGGGGCCGGCGACGGCCAGATGGACTGGCTGCTGGTGGACTTCACCCGGGACACCCCCGGGGTGATGCGGGCCATCGTCGTCTCCGCCGACGGGCTGCGCCTGGCGACCTCGCCGGGCACCGACGCCGCGCTCGGCGACCGGCTGTCCGCGGCGGCGTCCGGGCTGGTCAGCCTGGCCCGCGGGACGGCGCACCTGCTGGAGACCGGGCCGGTCACCCAGACCATCCTGGAGATGGCCGGCGGGTACCTGTTCATCACCGCGATCAGCTACGGTGCCACCCTGGCCGTGCAGGCCGACCGGCGCTGCGACCTCGGCGTGGTCGCCTACGAGATGACCATGCTCGCGTCCCGGGTCGAGCACGCGCTGACCCCGGCGCCGCGGGCCGACGTGACGGGCGGTGGGCGCGGGTGGGGATGAGCCACGACCCCGGCTCGGCCGGACTCGGCGGACAGTCCCGCCCGAGCGGGTCCGCGGGCCGGGTCGTCCCGGTCTTCGCGGTCACCGGCGGTCGGACCCGCTCGACCGGGTCCGACCTGCCGGTGGAGTCCCTGGTCACGCTCACCGAACAGGCATCACTCGGTGGTGACCTGCAGATGGAGTACCGGATCATCGTTCAGCTGGCGGAGCGTCCGGTGTCGCTCGTGGAGATCGGGGCCGCCCTGCGGGTCCCGGTCGGAGTGGCCCGGGTGCTGGTCAGCGATCTGGCCGAGGCCGGTTACCTCGAGGTGCACGTCCCGCCGGCAGCCGCCGACGGGACGGGCGGCGGCCCGGCGCCGGCGATCCTTGAACGACTGTTGGAGGGCCTTCGTGCACGCTGACTCACGCCCGGTCCCGCTGAAGATCGTGGTGGCGGGAGGGTTCGGGGTGGGTAAGACCACCATGGTGCGCACGCTGTCGGAGATCCCGCCGCTGCTCACCGAGGAGGCGATGACCAGCGCTTCGCTGGGCATCGACGACAACGGCGCGGTGCCGGACAAGACGACCACCACGGTGGCCATGGACTTCGGCCGGATCACCGTGGACGAGGGGCTGATCCTGTACCTGTTCGGCACGCCCGGCCAGGACCGGTTCTGGTTCATGTGGGACGAGCTGGCCCGCGGCGCGGTGGGCGCGGTGGTGCTGGTCGACCTGCGCCGCGTCGACGAGTGCTTCGCCGCGGTGGACTACTTCGAGAACCGGCGGCTGCCGTTCGTGGTGGCCATCAACGGGTTCCCGCACTCCTCGGCGTTCAGCCCCGACGCGGTCCGCGAGGCGCTGGCCATCAGCCGCGACACCCCGGTCGTGCACATGGATGCCCGGCGCGCCGACTCGTGCACCGAGACGTTGATCGTGCTGGTCCAGCACGCCCTGTCGCGGTCGTCGGTCCAGGCCAGCTGACCGGCGTCGGTGCCCGTCCCGGGCCGTGCCGGACTCGGCGCCCCGGGACCGTGGACCGGGAGGGACGAGGTCGGGGTGCGCTCCGTCGATCCGGCCGCCCTGACGCCGGCCCAGCGCCACGCGCTGTTCACCCGGCTGACCCTGCCGCGGGCCATAGCCGTGATCAGCACGGCGGCCGGCGACGGCGGTGCGCTGGTCGCCCCGCTCGGCTACTGCGTGCCGTTGCGCGGCCAGGAGTCGGTGGTGGCGGTGACCGTGGCCGCGGTGCGCGGCGCCGGGGACGAGCCCGAGCTGGTCCGGGCCGCCGCGCTGGCCTCCGGTGAGCTGGTCGCCAACCTGACCACCGCCGACCTCGCCCAGCACCTGCGGGACCTGGACCGCGC